>DATKAN010000041.1 GCA_035498035.1 Nitrospiria bacterium | reverse complement strand
AAAGACGGTCCCATCCGGGCGTTTCGATCCTGGAGCGGATCAGATCTTTGTCGTTCTCGCCGTTGTCCCCCCTCGGTTTCAGGCGGTGTAGGCGCTGCTCCAAACCGAAGCTGTCGATCTCCAGGGACCGGATCGCCTTTTGCAGGGCCTCCTTGAACGTCCGGCCGATCGCCATCGCTTCCCCCACCGACTTCATCTGCGTCGTGAGGGTCGCGTCCGCCTGCGGGAATTTCTCGAAGGCAAACCGCGGGAATTTGACCACGACATAATCGATCGTCGGCTCGAAGCTGGCCGGGGTCACTTTGGTGATGTCGTTCGGAATCTCATCCAAGGTATATCCGATCGCCAGCTTCGCCGCGATCTTGGCGATCGGATACCCGGTCGCCTTCGAGGCCAGCGCCGAGCTGCGGGAAACCCGCGGGTTCATCTCGATCACGACCATTTCACCGTTCTCCGGATTGACGGCAAACTGGATGTTGGATCCGCCCGTGTCCACGCCGATCTCCCGCATGATGGCGATGGAGGCGTTCCGCATAATCTGATACTCTTTGTCGGTCAGCGTCTGCGCCGGAGCCACCGTGATGCTGTCGCCGGTATGGATCCCCATCGGATCGAGATTTTCGATCGGGCAGACGATCACGACGTTGTCCTTCCGATCCCGCATCACCTCGAGTTCAAACTCCTTCCAGCCAATGACGGACTGCTCGACCAGGATTTCCCCGGTCGGACTGGCCTGAAGCCCCCAGTCCACATGCTCAACCAGCTCCTCTCGGTTATAGGCGATGTTCCCCCCCGTGCCTCCGAGGGTAAAGGACGGCCGGATAATCGCCGGATAACCGATTTGTTCGATGACGTGCATCGCCTCGTCCCGGGTTCTGGCATAGGCGCTGTTCGGCACCTTGAGATTG
Organism: Nitrospiria bacterium; assembly: GCA_035498035.1. Lineage (NCBI taxonomy): Bacteria > Pseudomonadati > Nitrospirota > Nitrospiria > Nitrospiria bacterium. The sequence continues at coordinate 32,745 of DATKAN010000041.1, read as the reverse complement.
ATTTTCCACATCAACTGTCTGAAAATATCCCGGTTCTCGGCCTTATTGATGGCATCGTAATTGGCCCCGATGAGTTTCAGGCCGTATTTCTCCAGAATGCCGTCCCGGGCCAACACCATGGCGATGTTCAAAGCCGTCTGGCCGCCCATCGTCGGCAAGAGGGCGTCCGGCCGTTCCTGCTCGATGATCTTCTCGATGATCTCGGGGATGATCGGCTCGATGTAGGTACGGTCCGCCAGTTCAGGATCGGTCATGATCGTGGCCGGGTTGGAATTGACGAGCACGACCTGATAGCCCTCTTCCTTGAGGGCCTTGCAGGCCTGGGTTCCGGAGTAATCGAACTCGCAAGCCTGCCCGATCACGATCGGCCCGGAGCCGATGAGGAGGATTTTCTTTATATCGGTTCGCTTCGGCATTTAATGCTCTACCCCTTCCCTGCCTCCCCTTACAAAGGGGAGGAACTACTTTAACTATGCGACCAAAGTTTCTATTAGCATAACCAAACTGAGGATGAGCCCAAAGATAATCGCCAAGAACATGATCATATTCTGACGGCCACTTTCTTCTATAATAGCTTCAGCTTGCTTCTGCAAAGCAAACTCCGCAGTCAATCCTTTTTGAATTTGAACGTCCCATTTCAAGAGACGACGGATATAATTTAACATATTTCATCTCCCCCAACCTTCAATACAGTATGCCCGGAACCCTGCGGACTACTCTGGCCATCCGCTAAAGCCCGTTCCAGTCACGGGGCCCATAGGTACATGAACCGCGGCGTGCCGCCCTGGACGAAGGAGCGCAGATCCAGATTGACGAGATTCACGGTCTGGGGCGAGCCCGAGGGTATTTGGGAATAAATATTGTCCTTATAACTGCCCGGCCGGACATAGGTCACGATGCGGGCCTTGCTCAGTCCGGCCTCGGTCTTGGCCAGTTGGATCGCGTCATCGAGGTATCCGATTCCGTCCACCAGCCCCAGGTCGAGCGCCTGTTGTGCCGTATAGACGCGTCCGTCCGCAGCCTTCCGGACCTGGTCCACCGTCATCCCCTTCCGCCCGGCCGCGACAACCGACACAAACCGATCATACATCTGGTCGATGATCCCCTGGAAAAGCCGCCGCTCTTCCTCCGTCATCGGGCGCAGCGGTGAACCCATATCTTTTTTATCACCCGACTTGATGGCCGCCCCGGTCACGCCGATCTTCTCCAGCAGCCCCTGGACATTTACGGTCAGCATGATCACGCCGATGCTTCCGGTCACCGTCGTGGGATGGACCACGATCTTGTCGCCCGCGACCGCGACATAATACCCGCCCGAAGCACCCAGATCCATGATGCTCACAATGACCTTCTTGCCGGTCTGTTTCTTAAAAACTTCCACCTCGTGATGGAGGATGTCCGAGGCCGTGACCGTCCCGCCGGGACTGTTGATCCGAAGCACCACGGCCTTCACGGCCGAATCGTCCGCGGCTTTTTTCAACTCTTCTTTGAATTGAGCCACCATATTCGGCTCAGGCGCAAGCGTTGATCCTTTCTCCTCCTCCGAGATCGTTCCGGACAGATCCATCAGGACGATCTTATCGGCTCCCGCACCGGCCACCCGTGTTTCCTGCAAGGGTTCGGCCGGCTGTGGAATACGAATGTTAAAAATACAGCCGGACAACCATACGGTGAGGAACGCGAGAACAATGAACCGTAGGGGCATACGGCCGTACGCCCTCAAAAAATTTCTCTTATCCATTTTTCATCATCTCCACAAATCGGTTGAACAAATACCCGGCGTCGTGCGGCCCCGGGGAGGCCTCCGGATGATACTGAATCGAGAAGATCGGCAGCGTTCGATGGCGCATTCCCTCCACGGTGCGGTCGTTGAGATTGAGATGGGTCAGCTCGATTTCGGACCCGATCGAGTCCACATCCACGGCGAATCCATGATTCTGGGCGGTAATCTCGACCTTGTTTGTCGTCAGGTCCATGACGGGTTGATTCCCGCCGTGATGACCGAATTTTAATTTATAAGTCTTGCCGTTCATCGCCAAACCGAGGATCTGGTGCCCCAGGCAGATCCCGAAAACCGGCTTTTTCCCGATCAACGATCGGGCGGCTTCGATGGCGTAGGGCACGCCTTCCGGATCGCCCGGACCGTTCGATAAGACGACGCCGTCCGGATTCATGGACAGGACTTCCGACGCCTTCGTCCGGGCCGGAACGACCGTGACCGCGCAGCCGACGTCGATCAGACGACGGAGGATATTCCGTTTTACGCCCAAGTCGTACACGACCACCTTGAGGGATTTGAAATTTGCGATTGGAGATCCCCAGCTGCCTTCCGTCCATTCGTAGGGTTTTTCGCAACTGACTTCCTTGACCAGATCGCGTCCGACCAGGCCGGGCGCTTCGGCCGCCCGCTTCACCAACCGTTTCTCATCCGATTCGACGGTGGAGATGATCCCTTGTTGAGCCCCCACGTCCCGAATATGTTTGGTCAGGGCACGCGTATCGATCCCCTGGATTCCGACAATCCCGTTCCGGGCGAGATAGTCGTCCAGGCCGCCGGTCGCGCGCCAGTTGCTCGGATCGTCGGTATATTCCCGGACGATGAAACCGGACAGAAAGGGTTTGGACGACTCGACGTCTTCATCGTTGACGCCGGTATTCCCGATCAGCGGATAGGTCATCGTGACCAGCTGACCGCGGTACGACGGATCGCTCAGGATTTCCTGATAACCCGTCATCGAGGTGTTGAAAACCACCTCTCCCGCGCCTTCCCCCTGGGCGCCGAAGCCGTATCCTTTGAATACCCGTCCGTCAGCCAGGGCCAGGATCGCCTTTCGACGCGACGAACGATGTCCGTGGCCTTCCATCACCCCTCCTTACGATTTGAAGCCCCGGAGATCCTGGAATTCATCCATAACACGGCCAGCCCCAGGAGGATGTTGACCGAGAACAACTGCACCGACCGCCTGTGGTCGAGATCAAATTCCGCGACCGCCGCACCGTTGGAACGATCGGTCAGGGTGATCTGGCGGAGCTCCTGCATTCTCGGCCCCAGAATCGCTCCGATGTAAAGCCCGGACCCAACCAACAGGATGACGAGGGTCGCCTCGATTCTCATCCGGATTCCCTGCGGCGGGGCCGTCAGCCATTTCCCGATGAAACCCAGGACCACGAGGCCGATGCACACAAACACCCATTCGCCGTTAAACCGGTGGAATACGAGGCTCATCGCCTCCCCCGCCATTTCAACCGGCTTTACGGTATTGAACACGGTGGGCGCGACCACGGCCCCCAAAATCACCATCCCGCCGACCCAGACGCCCAGGCCGAGCAATTCCAGCCAGACAAACAGAGAGGTCAGGATCTTCATGTCGCCCGGACCTCCTCGGTGGAATAGACGACCCGGCCGTCCACGATCGTCATCACGACCAGCCCCTTCATCCGCCACCCGGCAAAAGGGGTATTATTGCTTTTCGAACGGAGGCGGCTTGGATCGACGGTCCACGTCGCCTCCGGATCGATCAGACAGAGATCCGCATCCGCCCCGATTCCAAGGTGGCCTTTGTTCAGCCGCATGACCCGCGCGGGTTGAACCGTCAGCTTCGCCACGGCCTCGTCCAGCGACAATACGCCCTCCTCCACCAAGCGAAGGGTCAAGGGGAGAGCCGTTTCCAGCCCGACGATACCGAAGGGCGCCAGATCGAACTCGCGATTCTTTTCATCCTCCGAATGCGGCGCGTGGTCCGTCGCGATCACCTCCAGCGTCCCGTCCTTCAAACCCTGTCGGATCGCATCGCGGTCCCGATGGGTCCGAAGCGGGGGGTTCATCTTGGCGCACGTGTTGTACCCTCGCACCGCCTCCTCCGTCAGGCTGAAATAATGCGGACAGGTCTCGGCCGTAACCCGGACTCCGCGGCTCTTCGCTTCGCGGACCAGACGAACCGACCCCGCGGTGCTGACGTGAGCGAGATGAAGCCTCGCCCCGGTCAACTCGGCCAGGATCAGGTTGCGGGCGACCATCACTTCCTCGGCGGCGGCGGGGATGCCCCGGAGGCCCAGCTCCATCGAAACGACCCCTTCATTCATCACGCCGCCGTCCATCAGGTGCTCGTCCTCGCAATGATCGATCACCGGCAGATCAAAGGCCAGGGAATATTCCATCGCCCGGCGCATCACCCCGCTGTTCATCACCGGTTTCCCGTCGTCCGTAATCGCCACGCAGCCGGCCCCGACCAAATCTCCGATCTCGGACAGCTCTTCCCCCTTTGATCCTTTTGTGATCGCCCCGATGGGGAAAACATGGACCCGCCCTTCCAGCCGGGCCTTTTCCCGGATCAAACGAGTCACGGCCTGATTGTCGTTGACCGGTATGGTATTGGGCATGCAACACACCGAGGTAAACCCTCCGGCCGCGGCCGCCTCGGTCCCGCTTTTGATGGTTTCCTTGTATTCAAAACCGGGCTCCCGCAGATGAACATGGACATCCACGAGGCCCGGCACGACCCATTTATCCGTTCCGTCGATGGTCTGGGTCTCGGACTTCGGGCCGTCGGACTTCAAGGCCTTGCCGATGCGGCTGATCTTTCCGTTTTCGATGAGGAGATCCGTCACCTCATCCCGTCGATGGGCCGGATCGACGATCCGGCCGTTTCGGATCAGCAGATTCATGTCTCGCGCCCCTGGTTTAATGGGCGGGGATCGGGCTTGTCTTGGCCGGAGGATGGGGAAGGGGAGATCGGAGTCTCGGCGGCTTGTCCGTCCGCACGGACTCCCATGGATAACAGGTAGAGCACGGCCATCCGGACCGCCACGCCGTTGGTGGTCTGGGACAGGATCGCGGAGGATAGACCATCCGCCACCTCCGGGCTGATCTCGACGCCCCGGTTGATCGGTCCCGGATGCATCACCAGCACATCATCCTTGGCCATCGCGAGCCGGCGCGCCGTCAGTCCGTACAAGGTCGAGTATTCCCGGAGCGTCGGGATGAGGGATTGTTCCTGACGTTCCAACTGAAGCCTCAAGATCATGATCACGTCCGCGCCTTTGAGGGCCTCCTCGTATTGATAAAAAACCTCGACGCCCCAGTGCGTGATCTCGCGCGGGATGATTGTGGGCGGACCCACGATTCGGACGATCGCCCCGACCGTGTTAAGGGCCTGGATCGCCGATCGGGCGACCCGGCTGTGGAGAATGTCCCCGACGATCACGACCGTGAGACCTTCCAGCGTCTTCTTGCGCTCACGGATGGTGAACAGATCCAAAAGGGCCTGCGTGGGATGCTCATGCATCCCATCCCCGGCGTTGATCACGGCACTGGTCACCTTCCTGGCCAAAAGGGCCGGGGCCCCGGCACAGGGATGACGAACGACGATCAGATCGACCTGCATCGCCTCGATATTCCGGGCCGTGTCGAGAAGCGTTTCGCCCTTGACCACGCTGCTGGTGGAGGCGGAAATATTCACGACATCCGCCGAGAGGCGCTTGGCCGCCAACTCGAAGGAGGTGCGGGTTCGAGTGCTGGGCTCGAAGAACAGATTGACCACGGTCTTTCCACGAAGGGTCGGAACCTTTTTGATATCCCGAGTGCCGACCTCTTTAAAGGATTCGGCGGTATCGAGGACCAGCCGCAATTCGTCACGGTCGAGGTCCTTGATGCTGATCATGTCCTTCGTCTTAAGTCCCATTTTCTATAATCACCCTGTCTTCTTCCCCTTCTTCCTTCAACAAAACCTTTACCTTTTCATCCACGGCCGTCGGCAAACTCTTGCCGACGTAGTTGGCGCGAATGGGCAGCTCCCGATGACCACGATCGATCAGGACCGCCAGCTGAATCGCGCGCGGCCTCCCGAAGTCGATCAGCTGATCCATGGCGGCGCGAATCGTCCGGCCGGTGAAGAGGACGTCATCCACCAGGATCACGATTTTGTCCGTGATGTCGAAGCCGATTTCGGTCTTACGAACCGTGGGCTGCTCCCGTTTTTTGTTAAGATCATCCCGGTAGAGCGTGATATCCAAGGCGCCGACGGGCAGAACGACCCCTTCGATCTCCTTGAGTCCCGCGGCCAGACGGTGGGCCAAATGGACACCGCCGGTCCGAATTCCGACGAGGGTCAAATCGCTCAGGCCGCGGTTCCGCTCGATCACCTCATGGGCCACGCGGCTTAGCGCCCGGTTCATTCCCAACGCATCCAGAACCATCCTTTCGCGCGGTTCGGTCATCCTCTTATTGGGGCTTGCGTCGCCCCCTCCGCCCGCAGGGCCGGACGGAGCCTCCCCCTCTCGCTCGCCGAGCTCGCTGAATTTTCATTTCGGCTTTCATGAATGCCCTTTAGGCACAAAAAAACCTCTCTTGACGCCCCGTCCGGGCACAAGAAAGGTTCGATTGTCGAGCCGATCGGTTTCATTTCCACTCCCTTTCGAACCTCACCGGGTTCGATTTAAAGGCGAGTTTTAATATACGTTAGATCAAAGGGCCTTGTCAAGGAACGTAATACGGCTGCTTCCCTTTTTCTTTTTATGGAGGCGTCGGAAGGATCAATTCATAGGTGTTGCCGTTGATGACGTTATTGTTCATCACCCACAACCAATAACCCTTCCAAGGTTCCAGGACCGGGGGATCCGTGTAAAACATTTGGCCATTGCTATATCCCACACCGTCAAATTGATAAATGGTGTTTCCGAGCCAATTGTTCGGAGACACCGCCGTACCATAGGTTACGCACGTCGCATCGTTGCCGTTCTGTCGAACATAGACAGTGCTGAAATCCAGCAGGCTCGTGAAGGGATCTCCGATCATGTTCCAGCCGAGCTGCAACGGAATCAAATAACCGTTAATGGTTCCCACACTGCTACCTGTGCAAAAATTCGCGGTAGCTACCGCCGTTGAAAGACTCGGCACATCAATCACAGGCCGGTTGCCGCCCCCTTGGATAAAATAGCCTTTTCCCGGAACGAGGGCCGTAATGTCCAGGCAGGGCGCGATAGAAGAATCCGGATACTGATCGTAACAGCCGTCAACCCCTTCGACCATCCCCAGACCGGATGAGTTCCAATTCCACATCTGCGGAACTCCCCCTATATCGTCATGGAATACACCGTCTGGATCCGCAGGATTCGGATTCAACGGAATCGAAACCATATTGAGGTTCGTTCGGAGCGCCGTCCGACCCGCCAAGCTTCCATCGGTCGGGTTGTCGCCGCAGGGGGTGGTCGTCCCGGAACAATACGCATTGTTTGACATGGCCGAGGGCCCGATCGTGTTGCCTGATTTCAAGGCAAAGTAATAGATCGTGTTGGGCGTCAGACCCGAAACGGTGGCCTCTTCAAAGCTACCGGCAAGCTTCGGGGCCGGAATGGGGACCGACGTCGCCGCCGAGAAATCTACCTGGCCGGCCCCTGCCCCGCCGTCGACGATGGGGCTGGTGGCGTAACGCAGGTCATAACTGCCCGCCTGCCCAACTCCCGGAACCGCATTATCATCCGACGGCGCTGTCCAACTCAGGGTGATCGAGTTCTGCGTCTGGTCTCCGGGCTTCACCGTCAGGTCCGAAACGGCCGCGGGAACATGGAATTCGGCCGGCGGCAGCGTCGATATGGATACGGCCCCGGAATAGACCGAGTTGCCGGCCGGATTATAGGCTTGGAATCGGTAACAGTACGCCGTCAACGGCGCCAGTCCCCCGTCCGTGTAACCGAGGACCTGGCCGGTGCCGGGAGACCCCACCGTATCCCGCAACAATGTGAAAATCACCCCGTACACCTCGTCCGTGTCGCAGGCCCCGCCCACCCTTATTGCGCGTTCAATCCGGAAACCGTCCTCATTATTGGAGGTGTCCACCCAGTAAAGCTTGATCTGGGTCGGACTGATCGCCGACGGAGACAGCAGGCAGCCCGACCCCGGAGGATTGTCCGGCCCGAGGCAGGCTTGGGGGGCTGCCGGGATAGAGTACTGGACGGCGATCGCCGTCACCGAGTCTTCCAGATAAGCGGTGGTGGTCGAGGCGATGTCGACGATGATATTCAGGGTCGATGTGACCGTCGGGGTCACCACCAGGGTATACAGGGCCGTTCCACCCGCCGGGATAAGGGCGGTGGTAAAGCCGGACGACCGATCGGCCGATCCGTCATTGACGACCACGGTCCATCCCGAAGGGGTGTTCCAACTCAGGGTGAAGGTATCCGGGCTTGTCTCATTATTGAGCAGGAAAAGGCTGTACGACGTCGCCACACCGCCCGTCACGGTCCGGCTGGACTGGCCGCCCGCGCCGCTGCCGGCCAGTCCGAACACATTGCCCCCGCTGCCGTCGATAATCCCATCCGGGCGTTGATTGGACTTCACGATAAGGGCTTTGATGGAGTCGCCGCCGCTTCCGTTCAATACGAGGAAATCCATAATCACATTATAGGTTCCATCGGGAGGACTCGGCGAGCCCTGCTTGACTATAAGGGTATAGGCCCTCGAGGCACCGGGATTAATCGAGGGCGTTACAAAATTTTTCGTATACACAGCACTGGTGACATTATCCACAAGCGTTACATTCCAGCCTGCCCCGGGAAGGGTCCAGGTTACTCCATACGACCCGGCGACGCCGCCGTCATTTTGAACTTGAATGGAATAAGAAGCGGATCCATTCGTGGTCAGCTGGGTGGAGGTCCCCCCGGCGCCGGTCCCGACTCCACCGTAAACATTGTCGCCATTCCCGTCGATAATCCCATCGGGACTTGACGCGGGGAAGGCCAATAGGATCTTGCAGGTCGGATTGTTCGCACCCGGGTGCCCGGGTCCGGGTCCGGCCCCTCCACCGCCGCCAAGGCAGGAGGTGGTACCCGTATAGGTATTGGATGCAGCGATAAAGACCGCAATGCGGCCACCCCCCCCGCCGCCGCCTCCAAAGGAAGTCCCATTTCCGCCCCGGCCCCCGTTGGACTGAAAACTGCCGGCGCCGGTGACCGTCCCCGCATTGATACGGATGGCTCCGCCGCTTCCTCCTCCTCCGCCGCCGCCCGTTCCAAGCACGTCGGGATTGCCGTCGCTCCCGTTCGCCGAAATTATGCCGTTCAGGGTCAGGGTGCCGGTCACCTGTAACCGAAGAGAACCCCCTCCCGCTCCTCCCGGAGCGGATCCATTTCCGCCGCCGCTGCCCATTTCGAACGGAAGCAGATCGATCCCGTAAGTGGATCCTCCCGTGATTCCGCCCCCGCTCAAGCCTCCGGCCCCGCCGTAGCCGGCCCCGCCTCCTCCGTCCGTCGTGCTGTCCCCGCCTTCCCCGAAATTCGCCGTCACCCCGCCGCCGATGTTCCGGCACTGCAAGACCGGCGTCCCGTCGGTCGTGTCATAGTCGTAACTCTCCGAGGCCCCGCAGCCCCGGCCGGTTGCGTCTATCCGGGCCCCGATATCGACGGCCACGTTGCCGGCGACAATTTGAACAAGCGTATTGGCGGGGGCCGCGACAAGTGCGGACCCCGTGCCCGTGACCCGGAGTGTCCCGTTGACCGTCAACGTATTATCCCCGGAAAGTGTAAAGGTCGAGGCGCCGCCGGTATCATTCACCGTTAGATCCTCGTTGACGGTGAGAGAAGCGGAAAGGGTCTTCTCGCCGCTACCGCTGATCGTCAGATTGCGATAGGGAGGAAGCTCCGACACGGGCTGGCCCACCCCGGCCGCGTATTCAACGGTGGTTCCCGGGGAAAGATTCATGGTCGTAAAGGCCGGGAAGGACGTCCCCACCGTGGCGCTTCCGAGTCTGAACTTTCCGGAGATGAGATTAAATGTTCCGCTGGACGTAACCTGGAATCCACCGTCGTCGAAGAGGCTGTTGGCCGTCACGTCGCCGATGGTCAGCGTGGAGACGGCGGCGGCGCCGGTCAAGGTCACCCCCGCCGGATTGTTCGCCTTGAGGATCGCGTAGCTATACCCTCCCCCCGATTGGGGCGATGCCCCGTTAAAGTTGATCGTGCTTCCTGCCGCGGCCGTAACCGTTCCCCCATCGGCCAGATGGCCGCCGAGTGCAAGGGTTCCCGCACCCGTAAAGTTCAGCCGGGCCTGTGCGGGTGTCCCAAGGAACGCAACCGATCCGGAAATCGTTACCGTTCCGGTATCGATCGACACGGTGGCGAACAGACCGGCCGTCGAACTCCCGCGGATAAAAAGGTTCCCGGCCGAAAGATTGCCGCCATTGACGCTCAAGTCCGATGTGGCCGAGGTCGGCTCGTTCAGAGTTATTGAACCGGCCACGGCCAGGCTGATTCCGGAATTGATCGCAAGACCGTTTCCGGAACCGGCCGCGTTTGGATACATCGTGATATTGGACGCGGCGGCATTGGCCGTCACCGAAACGATATGTCCGCTGTTGATGTAAACCGCGTTCGCGCCCGTGGGCCCGCCCGCGACATTGCAGGGTGCATTCCAGGTGCTGGCCGCATTCCAGGGCCCGGTTTGGGCGGTGCTGCATGATTGCGCCCCGAAATTCCAGTTCAGGTTATTCCCGGAATCGAGGTTGGAGGGATCGGTCGCATTAATGATATTCCCGGTGGCGTCGGAATCCCTCGCATCGGTGTTGAGGACGGTTTGGGCGCCCGTTACGTTCAGGTTCCAGTGGGACCCGGGCACGGAGGACCAAAGCTGGACGCGGGCGCCCGAACCGGGGCCGAAGTTAATATTGGTAAAGGTGAAGGTCGAACCGGCGTTAAGCCGGACCTTCGTGGCCGCGGTCGTGAAATTGGCGGTGGCGGCCGTCGCACCGGCCGAGAAGGCCACCGAGGGGGCGGTCACCGGATCCGAGCCGGAATTGTTCGTAATGGTCAACGTGCCAAAGGCCGACGTGCCGGTCATCGTCCCCGACAGGGTCTGTTGAGCCGTGCCGTTCAGAATTACCGTGCCGCTGCTATGAGTAAAGGTGCCGGTATTGGACCAAGACCCTCCGACGGTCAACGGGTTTGTGCCGTTTGCTATGAGCGTGGTTAAGGCGGAGATCGCGACGTTACCGTTCACTGTCAGGATCGTCGGATTTGCGGCGGCGGTAACGACGATGTTGGAATTGGTCCCATTCCCCGCCGTGAAGTCGCCGCCGATGGTCAGGGTTCCGGCGGCGAAGGTGTGGGTCCTGTTGTTTCCGCTTGGCATGACCTGAAGGTTGTTATAGGTGGCGGCGGTGATATTGGTCGGTCCGTTCCCGGTATACCGAACGGTCCCGGTGGAAGGGGCAAAGGCGCCGCCGCCGATCGCGAACGGAGTGCCGGTACCGGAAAACGTCAATAGGCCGGTGGTGGAGGTAAAGGTCCCGCCGTTCAAGGAAAAGGCTCCGTTCACCGTGATCGTGCCCGAAGCGCCGTTGAATACCCCGCCGCTCTGGGTAAAGGCTCCGCTCAATGTCAGGCTTCCCGTGGTGGAGGTGAATGTTCCGTTGACGAGATTAAAGGGGCCCGAGATTGTAAATGAGGTCGCCCCGGCATTGACGCTGCCCCCGGTTTTATCGATCGTGATGAGGGGATTGGCAAAGGTTGGAGCGCTCACCGCGAAGGCCTGATTGACGGACCCGGTGAATTGCAGCGGCGCTGTCTGTCCGGCGGCATCCCACCCGGCCCCTACCGTCACGTCACCCCGGGCCTCCAAGGTCCCGGTGGCCGCCGCCCCGTTCGTCAGGGTCAGTAGGCCGGTCGTGATGAGGGTATCCCCGGCGGCTATGGTCAGAGCCGCACCCGAATTCTTGTTGATCGTCAGGTTATTAAAAGTGATGCTGCCCGGTACATCAATGGTGGACGCCGTGGTGGTAAAGGCCACGGTCCCGTTATTGGCGGTAAAGGTCCCCCCGGTCTGGGTAAATACGCTGCCGCCGGAAAACGTCAGTGTGCCCGTGGTTGAGGTGAAATCGCCGCTGACGAGATTAAAGGCGCTGGAAATGGTGAACGAGGTCGTCCCGGCATTCACACCGTTCCCGGTTTTGTTGATCGTGATGGGATTGGCAAAGGTTGGAGCGCTCACCGCGAAGGCCTGATTGACGGACCCGGTGAATTGCAGCGGCGCCGTCTGCCCGATAGGATCCCACCCGACCCCTACCGTCACATCACCCCGGGCCTCTAAGGTCCCGGTGGCTGCCGCCCCATTGGTCAGGCTCAAAAGGCCGGTCGTAATGAGGGTATCCCCGGCGCCAATCGTCAAGGCGGCGCCCGAATTCTTATTGATCGTCAGGTTATAAAAAGTGATGCTGCCCGGAACATCGATGGTGGAGGCGGTGGTTGTGAAGGCCACGGTCCCGTTATTGGCGGTAAAGGTACCCCCGGTCTGGGTAAAAACGCTGCCGCCGGAGAAGGTCAGGGTGCCGGTGGTCGATATGAATTCGCCGTTGACCAGATCAAAGGTTCCGGGGATGGTGAACGAGGTCGTCCCGGCATTCACGCTGCCTCCGGTCTTATCGATTGTAATGGGATGTAATAAATTAAGAACGTTCACCGTGAGGGATTGATTGGCCGACCCGGTAAACCGCAAGGGCGCCGTCTGCCCGGACGTATCCCACCCGGGTCCTATGGTCACATCACCCTGGGCCTCCAACGTACCGGTTGCGGCCCTCCCATTCGACAGGCTCAAAACACCGGTCGTAACGAGGGTATCCCCGGCGGCGATGGTCAGAATCGCCCCTGAGTTCTTATTGATCGTCAGATTATAAAAGGTGATGCTGCCCGGAACATCAACGGTGGCGGAGGTGGTGGTAAAGGTGACGGTGCCGTTATTGGGGGCAAAGGTCCCCCCGGTCTGGGTAAACCCGCCGTTCCCGGAGAGAGTCAGGGTGCCGGTAGTAGACGTAAAGGTCCCGCCGCTCAGAGAAAACGCGCCGTTGACGGTGATGGAGGCAGCACTCCCGGCAAAGGTGCCGTCCGCTTGTGTGTACGCGGTAGAACCAACCGTTACGGTAACCGCACCCTGCGTAATCGTGCCCGTGTAGCCCGCCACGATACTGATCCCCGCCACGTTCACAATCGCATCTAGTGCGCAATCCCCGATCCGGCTCGCATCAAAGATGGCGATATCGGCCGAACCCGGAATACTGGCACCGCCGGCCCCGCCCGAGGTCGTGGACCAATTAGCGGTACTGTTCCAATTGCTTGGCGATGCCGCCACCCAGTACCGGTTCGCCGCCTCGGCTTCATTATCGGGAACGAGCAAGGCGGCGGGAAAAAACATCACCGCGAGGGCCAGCGTGACATGTCGGAAGAATACCGAGGAAGGGGCCGATAAAAAACCGGTGCTGTTTGCGGGACACAAGCCTTTTTTGAAAATAGATGAACCGGGATATCCGACAAGCGATATCTTCTGAATCAAGCCCCCGAAGCTACCGCAGGGCTGGTTGTCCAGCCGTTGCCGTCGTCTGCTTTGAAAAGCCGCTTTCACATCCATTCGTCCCCACCGCCGTCACCACGTAGTAGTAGGTCGTGCCCGTCTTCACCTGTTTATCCAGATACCAATTATTCAGGAACGGGACCGCATTCAAGCGTACATACCCGCTTCCGTTGCTCCTGCTGCGCCAGATATTGTAGCCCGCCAGGTCGGTCGGGCTATCGGCCCTCCATGCCAATCGAACATAATGAAAACGGGGGAGCTTGGAAATGCCGCCGCTGCTCACGAGACCGGTCGGCACGGAGGGTGAATTTTGCGGAACGCGGCTGACCGTCAATGTAAAGAACCGGATTTCCGGACTGCCGACCGTTCCGTTACTGCTATAGGTATAACCGGGGGCTGACATCAAATCAATCGACTGACCGGTCGTCTGATCCTGAAATCTCACCGAACCCGTTTGGCAGGTGTCCGATGCAATCGACGGCGGAGGGGTCCAAGCCACGGAAACCGGGGACACGTTTTGTTGAGAGACCACCTTGATCGTCCAGCTCTTCGGAAGTCCATCCGCCCGAATATCCCGCCACAGCAATTGGAGACCAAGCGGGTAGGTGGTCTCGTCCTCGTGTGTAAAGGCGGCCTGAACCGGCCCCGCCAACAAGGCCAGCACATCCGAATTGTTGTCAAAAAGATCCGTTGCGGTGGATAGACCACCGGCTTCCAGCCGGTTGACCAACTGGCCCCCATCCGCATTGGAATCCGGAACCGAAATCGTAAACGCCATCGTCCAGTCGCCCGACCATGCCGGGGATGAACCCAGCATCGATGGAATGAGGAGGAACCCTAAGGTTGTCAAGAGGGTGTTCGAGCGCAGGGACATGGCACTCCCTTCGTTGTTTTTCGTTCACCGGCCGCCGATCTGAAATATATTTAACTATACCAAGCGGCCTGGTCTCTGACAAACAGGAACGGTCGCACAACCCCGGGAGGTCCGAACACGGAACCTCCTATTATTATCCGGGCGGTCAATCCACATGGTTGTACCATGGCGAATCGGCCCCATTCGAAAGCCGGTATTTCCCGCACAAAGAAGCCGAATTTTTTAAACCCGGGAAGATCTGAGATATTGGAAGAAATCCGGATAAGATCGGTCCATCCTACTATCTCAACCCCGGCTTGTCAATAACACAAAATGGGGTTTTTTGCAACCGGCCGCGAAATCCACACAAGGCGGTCTCACCGAAGTTGCTCAATGGCCCTCATGACGATGTCCACGATCTTTTGGGAAAGCTCCACGGAACCTTCCAAGGCAAAGAATCGGGAAAAATCCACCGGGGAACCATAGGCAATGGTGATGGTCCTGAAACACCGGGGGAATATTTTACCTTTGGGCAACAGCCGGTCGCTTCCCTCGATGAAGACCGGAATGACCTTCCGGGGCTTCGCATCATGGATGATTTTTCCGACCCCCGGTTTTCCGGGCAGAAGAAATCCGTCCGTCGAGCGTTTTCCTTCCGGAAAGATGACGATCACGCTCGTCGGGAGCAGTCGGGTCATGGCTTCGATCGATTCGAAATCGCGCTTTCCGCGGCGGACCGGAAAGCCCCCCCAGGTCCGGATCATCGTCCGGACCACCGGCCACCGGAAGAGCTCCTCCTTCGCCGGAGCCCGCCACCAGACCGGCGAGAAAAACGGCATGGCCGTCACCGCAATCACAAAGGGATCCAGAGCGGAAATATGGTTGCTGCAGATCAAAACGGCGTGTTCATCCCGTTTGGGAATGTTTTCCGGATTCCGAACCCGGACGCGGTTCAAAACCCTTAAAACAAGCACCCAGATTGACAAACCGACGGCATGCCACAGATTGATAAAAAATCCGGGGCCGGCCGCTTGGGTCAAACGGGGATTGCGAGTCGACATGAGGACAAGTATAATAGATTCCATCGAGCAAGGCGAGCGGGGGGGAACGATGATCAAGCTCAATCGACGCATGTTTCTGCGGACCGCGGGCCTGACCGCTTTGGGCTCCGGCTGGTCCAAAACGGCCGGCGCCGGGACGTTTTTCTGGAAGCGTCTTTTTTCGCTCCCGCCGCGCGACACCGTCCTGATCACACCCAACGATAAATTCTATATCGTAAGTTATGATGGGTTTCCCGAGATCAACCTGGCCGACTGGTCTCTATACATCGGCGGGCTTGTCAAGAAACCGGCCCGATTAACCTTTGCCGATTTCTACGGCCGGCCTTCCATCGAGATGGCTGCAACCCTGATTTGCATCGATACGCTGCCCGGAGGGGACACGATTAGCAATGCCGTGTGGCGGGGCATTTCGCTTAAAGCGCTCCTGGAAGAGGCCGGACCGGACCCTTCGGCCTTTGACGTGGTCTTTCATGCGGCGGACGGGTACAGCGACAGTATTCCGTTTGACAGGGCCATAAACGGCGATGTCCTGCTGGCGTATATGATGAACGGGGAAGCCTTGCCCCGGGCTCACGGCTACCCCCTTCGCGTTGTCGTCCCCGGTCTTTACGGGATCAAGAACGTCAAGTGGATCACCGAAATCGAGGTGGTGGATTACGATTATAAGGGATACTGGCAGCAAAGGGGCTGGACCGATCAAGGCGAGATCCGGATAATTTCCAGAATCGACAGCCCCGGACACTATCAGGAGATTCAAGGACGAGAGCATCCCGTTCGAGGGCTGGCCTTCGGGGGTTACAATGGGATCGGCCGGGTGGAGCTCAGCACAGACGGAGGCCAAACGTGGAACCCGACCGATCTGGAACCGCCCCTTTCACCGTACAGTTGGGTCATCTGGAATTACCGCTGGCGGCCCTCCGCACCGGGGGCCTACACGCTGGTGGTCCGTGCCTGGGATAAACGGGGCCAAGTGCAGCCCGCCAAACTGGAACAGGCCTATCCGGCCGGTGCCAGCGGCTATCACACCGTCGTCGCTCTGGTGTCGTAGGTACTCACCTCTAATCTGGAGATTATTTTCCGTCAGCGAGCAACGCGAGCGAGAGGGGGGAGGACATCGGCGAGCTCAGTCGAGCCGCTTGGCCGGTGGAGAAAACGAGGGTCAGGCTTCGCCTGTCCGAGCGCGGGGGTGGGGTATCGGAGGACTGGCCTCATGTATTGCCGCACGGCCCCCCACAGATAATGGCGGCGACGCTAGCCCCTAAAAAAAGGCGGCTTTCCCGGATGACCCGGAAAAGCCGCCTCGTGTGTGAGATAAACGGTTACCGCCTCTTTCCTCTCCGAGCCATCTTCGCCCTGGAGACATCGCCCTGCTTGTCGATGAAATAGAGATAACCTTCCTCTCTCTTGACACCCACTTTGGCGATCTTCTGGGGCTTGCCCGGATTATGCTTGCCCCCTCCCCGCGCCATCTTGGTCCGTGAGACATCGCCCTGCTTATCAAGATAGTAGAGCCATCCCTTTTCTCGCCTTACTCCCGCCTTGGCTACCTTTTGGGCCATTCGGTCCTCACCTCCTCTCAAAATTGAACGGAATAACCACGTACGTTATTCCACAATATCCAGTTTGATATGCAATTCCTTGAGCTGCTGTTCCGCCACATGCGACGGCGCATCGCTGAGAAGGCAGATCGCCTTCTGGGTCTTAGGAAAAGCAATCACGTCACGAATCGATTCCGCTCCGGACAAGATCATCGACAAACGATCCAGACCGAAAGCCATGCCCCCATGGGGCGGAGCCCCGTATTCAAGGGCGTCCAGTAAGAACCCAAATTTTTCCTGCGCCGATGCCGGATCAATTCCGAGCAGCTTGAACAGCCGGGACTGAACATCGCGTCGATGGATTCGGATGCTCCCGCCGCCGATCTCGGAGCCGTTCAGGACCAGGTCGTACGCCTTGGCCCGGACCCGTCGGGGCTCCGTATCCAGAAAAGGCAGGTCTTCATCCAACGGCGAGGTAAATGGATGGTGCATGGCGACATACCGTTGTTCGGTGTCGTCAAAGTCCAGCAGCGGAAAATCCGTGATCCAGACGAAACGGAACTGATCCGGCGGAATCCGTTGGAATCGCTCCGCCAGCCGTGTTCGGAGGCCTCCCATCACTTCCCGGGCTGTTTTAAGCTGATCGGCCACAAACAACAGCAGATCCCCCGCTTTCGCCGACAAGGCGGCTGACAGCGAGCGGAGCAGGGGCTCGCCGAGAAATTTTACAATGGGCGACTCAAAACCTTCCGGCGACACCTTGATCCAGGCCAATCCCTTTGCCCCCAGGGACTTCGCGCTCTCCGTCAGTTCATCCAGTTCCTTGCGCGAAAGCGTCGCCTGGCCTTCCAATACCATCGCCTTGACCACCCCGTTTCGGTTCAAGGTCTCCTGAAAAACCTGGAAGGAGGAACCCGCCACAAGCGGAGAAACATCGTGTATTTCGAGACCGAACCGAAGATCCGGTTTATCGGTTCCGTACCGGTCCATCGACTCGGAATAGGACAATCGCGGAAAGGGGGTTTCTAAACGGATATCCTTGACCGTCCGAAAGACCTCGACCATCATCCCTTCCATCAACGACCGGATCTCCTCCTGATCCATGAACGATAG
Organism: Nitrospiria bacterium; assembly: GCA_035498035.1. Taxonomy (NCBI): domain Bacteria; kingdom Pseudomonadati; phylum Nitrospirota; class Nitrospiria; species Nitrospiria bacterium. The sequence continues at coordinate 14,850 of DATKAN010000041.1, read as the reverse complement.
CTCAAGATCGATCTGGGTGAATTCCGGCTGCCGGTCCGCCCGGAGGTCTTCATCCCGGAAACAGCGGGCGATCTGGTAATACCGTTCGATCCCGGCCACCATCAATATCTGCTTGAATAATTGCGGGGATTGGGGCAGCGCATAAAATTGACCGGGATTCACCCGACTGGGGACCAGATAGTCCCGGGCGCCTTCGGGCGTGCTCTTCGTGAGATGCGGCGTCTCCACCTCGATGAAACCGTGTCCATCGAGATAATTCCGGACGGACTTCAGGATCCGGTGCCGCCGTTTTAAATTGGCCAGCATGCGGGGTCGGCGGAGATCCAGGTAACGGTACTTCAATCGCAGGTTCTCCGAAACCAGAACGTTATCCTCGATCGGAAAAGGCGGCGTCTTGGCCGCATTGAGAATTTCAAGCTCATCCGCGACCAGTTCAATCTCCCCCGTCCCCAACTGCGCGTTGACGGTCCCGGGCGGCCTGGACTCGACCCGTCCGCGAACGGCGATGACGTCCTCGCTCCGGAGCTCCTTGGCCTCCTTGTGCGTATGCGGGGAGAGCGTGGGATTAAAAACCACCTGCGTGATCCCCTCCCGATCCCGAAGATCGACGAAGGTCAGCCCCCCGTGATCCCGCCGGGACTGGACCCAGCCCATCAACGCGGCCGTCTGGCCGATGTCGCTTTTTCTTAACCTTCCGCAATCGTGTGTCCGCTTCAAAACCGTATCCCTTTATTCGTTTCGGATCGATCTCACGCTCGCCGGGTGTCTATTCGCCCACGGCCTTTCGACTCTTGGGTGCAACCGTCGGTAGTCTGGATTTCGACCCGAGAGCCTTAAGGGATCGGATTTCCCCCGCTGTCAGATAGCGATACCGTCCGATGGGCAACGCGCCCAGTTCCAGCGTCGCCATCCGGATCCGTTTCAGCTTTAAGACCGGATGATCGATCTTCTCCAGCATGCGGCGGATCTGACGGTTTCGCCCTTCATGGATGGTCATTTCCAGCCAGGAATTCTTTTCCGTTTTCTTGATTTTTCGGATCCGGCAGGGCAGCGTCCGACCCTCCGATAAAACCACTCCCCTTGAAACCTCCAGGATCTCCGGGTCCGTCAAAATCCCCTTGACCTTGACCTCGTACGTTTTTGGAACCTCAAAGCTGGGGTGCAGCATTCTTTGCACCAGGTCGCCGTCATTGGTCAGAAGCAGCAGACCTTCACTGTCATAATCGAGCCTCCCGACCGGATAGACGCGGGCCCGTACCCCCCGGAGCAACGCCTTGACCGTCACGCGTCCCATCGGATCGGACAGCGTCGTGACCACCTCGCGGGGTTTGTTCAGCATAAGGTACACCTTGACCTGCTTGGGATTGATGAGTTTCCCCGAGACCTTGATATGATCCCGTTCCGGATCGGCCTTGCGGCCCAGCTCGCGGACCACGCGTCCGTTGACCGTCACGGCGCCCGCCCGCATCATTTCCTCGGCCTTTCGGCGCGAGGCGATCCCGGCCATCGAGATGATTTTCTGTATTCGTTCGAGCATCATTTACACCCGTATCGGTTGCTGAGAAACCCTCATTCTCTTGAGGCGGCTCAAAAAGCTCCAGATGCCCCCTCCGGGGACTTCCAGTATTTTTATTACTGGAAGTGGGTCGCAATGCCGCAGGGACCGAGGAGACCGCAGCGTACAAAGCAGGTACCTGAGGATCTCCGAGGGCCCGAGAAACCGCACCGCGTTGAGTCAGCGACGCGGAATATAATCGGGGCCGAAGGCGCCTCTTCTCGGTTCGCCGTCTTCGGCAACGAAGCCGATGGACTTATTCAGCCGCCTCCTACTCCCACTCGATCGTGCTCGGCGGCTTGGACGATACGTCGTAAACCACCCGGTTGACCCCCCGGACCTCATTCACGATCCGGTTCGAGATCCGCTCCAGCACCTCGTGCGGCAGCTTGACCCAATCGGCCGTCATCCCGTCCTGGCTGTGAACGGCCCGTATCGCCACGACAGGCTCGTACGTGCGCTCGTCCCCCATCACGCCGACGGTCTTGATCGGGAGCAGGACCGCAAAGGCCTGCCAGATTGAACGGTACAGGCCGGCCTTCCGGATTTCCTGTTCGACAATATCGTCCGCTTCGCGCAACAGATCCAGACGCTTTCGCGTCACCTCCCCGATGATTCGGACCGCCAAACCCGGTCCCGGAAACGGATGCCGCCAAAGGATTTCCTCCGGGAGGCCCATCTCCTCGCCCAATCTGCGCACTTCATCCTTGAACAATTCGCGAAGGGGTTCCACCAGCTTGAACCGCATCCGCGTCGGCAGGCCGCCGACATTATGATGCGTCTTGATGGTTGCGGAAGGCCCTTTAAACGAAACGCTCTCGATCACGTCCGGATACAGGGTGCCCTGGACCAGGAAATCCGGACGTCCCAAATTCTTCGCCTGATCCTCGAAAACATGGATGAACTGACGGCCGATGATCCGGCGTTTCCGTTCGGGGTCGGTAACCCCTTTTAGTTTCTTCAAAAAACTTTTGGAGGCGTCCACGTACCGGAGATTCAGTTTAAACGATTTTCGAAACGTCTCCGTCACGCGTTCGGCTTCCTTATGGCGAAGCAGCCCGTTGTCCACGAAAACGCAGGTCAGCTGATCCCCGATGGCGCGATGGGTGAGGATGGCGGCCACGGCCGAGTCGACGCCTCCGCTCATGGCGCAGATCACACCGACGTCCCCGACCCGTTCACGAATCTGGTCGACGGCGCGTTCCAGATAGGCCTTCATCGTCCAGGTCGGGGCGCAGCCGCAAATGCGGTAAAGAAAATTTTTCAGAATGGCAAGCCCCTGGGGGGTGTGGGCGACTTCGGGATGAAACTGAATCGCATAAAGACGCCGCTTTTCATTCCGCATGGCCGCGATAGGCGAATTGGCCGTGTGCGCCAGGACATCAAACCCCGGGGGCATCCGATCGATCCGGTCGCCGTGGCTCATCCAGACCACCGTTTCGGGTCGTGAGCCCTGGGCGCCCGAGGCGGCGCCGACGCCGTTCAACAGATCCGTGGCATCATCAATCACCAGATCGGCCCGCCCGTATTCCCGTCGCGCCGACTTGGAGACCTTCCCGTCCAACCGGTGGGTGATCCATTGCATCCCGTAGCAGATGCCCAATACCGGGACGCCCAGATCCAGGATTTCCGGAGGACAATAAGGCGGTTTGTTATCGTAAACGCTCGCCGGGCTGCCGGAGAGAACGATCCCTTTGGGCTTGAAGTCTCGGATGAATGAGATCGGGGTATCACAGGGATGGATCTCGGAGTAGACCTGGCTTTCGCGAATCCGTCGTGCGATGAGCTGCGTGTACTGGGAACCGAAATCCAAGACGAGAATCTTCTCGGCGTGGATCGGGTCGGGATGCCCTTCGGCGGCGCGCATGATTACCTCAACGGGTTTCACCCGGAACCTGTTCAGTCACGTTCAACACGGTAATTGGGCGCCTCCTTCGTGATGATCACGTCGTGCACATGACTCTCACGAAGCCCGGCCTGCGTCAGCTTGACGAAGCGGGCCTTTTTCTGAAGTTCCTTGACCGTCCGGCAGCCGCAATAGCCCATGCCGGCCTTGAGCCCGCCGACGAGTTGATAGACGACGCTGGCGATGGAGCCCTTGTACGGAACGCGGCCCTCGATCCCCTCGGGAACGAGCTTGGATTCCGTTTCATGCTCCTGAAAGTAGCGGTCCCGCCCCCCCTTGACCATGGCGCCGAGGGAACCCATGCCCCGATAAACTTTGTAGCTCCGGCCCTGAAACAATACGGTTTCGCCGGGACTCTCCTCCGTCCCGGCAAAGATGCTCCCGATCATGACGGAGTCCGCCCCCGCGGCGATCGCTTTGCTGATGTCACCCGAATATTTGATCCCGCCGTCGGCGATGATCGGCACACCCGGCTTGGCCGCGGCCTCCGCGCAGTGGAATATGGCCGTCAATTGCGGGACGCCGGCCCCGGCGACAATCCGGGTCGTGCAGATGGACCCCGGTCCGACCCCGACCTTCACGCCGTCGACGCCGGCCTTGATCAGATCCCGGGTGGCTTCGGCCGTCGCCACATTGCCGCCCACCAGCTCCAGGTCCGGATAGTTCTTTTTGATTTTGGAGACGGTCTCCAGGACGCTGAGCGAATGGCCGTGGGCCGTGTCCACAACGATCAGGTCGACGCCGGCCTTCGACAGAAGATCGACCCGCTCCATGGCGTCTTCCCCGACGCCGACCGCCGCGCCCACGCGCAAGCGTCCGCTGGCGTCCTTGCAGGCGTTGGGGTATTTGATCTTCTTCTCGATGTCCTTGATCGTGATCAGTCCTTTCAACTCGAAGGCTTTGTTGACCACCAGCAGTTTCTCAATGCGATTTTTCTGAAGGATCGCCTTGGCCTCTTCGAGACCGGTCCCCTCGGGCGCGGTGATGAGGTTTTTATGCGTCATGACTTCGGAGACTTTCAGGTTCATCCGCGTCTCAAAACGAAGATCGCGATTGGTCACGATTCCGACGAGCTTGCCCCCCCGGGTCACGGGGATGCCCGAGATCCGGTACCGGGCCATCAGCTGAAGCGCCTCGCGAATGGTCTGGTCGGGCGAGATGGTGATCGGATCGATGATCATTCCGCTCTCGGATTTCTTCACCTTGTCCACCTCGACCATCTGCTCCTTGGGAGACATCGCGCGGTGGACGATTCCGATCCCCCCTTCCTGCGCCATGGCGATCGCCATGCGCGCGTCCGTGACGGTGTCCATGGCGGCGCTGATGATCGGGATATTGATTCGAATCCGCCGGGTGAGGTGGGTCTGCGTTTCGACAAGACGGGGCAGCACGGATGATTTGGCCGGGATCAGGACGACATCATCGAACGTCAAACCTTCTTCCATTCTATTCTTCAGCGTCATGGAGGCTCGTATTAAAACCGCTTATCGCGACTTCCCCGTCGAAAAGGGTGGATCATAATTAGCATATTCGCACGACGGCGTCAAGAGATATTGAAAAATCCGGTTTGGAAAAGCGGCGACGGCGATCGGTGGCGTGTTGGAGATCACCAACGAAAAACGAACAACGGCAGCTCCACGAGAGACGCCGGACGGGAATCATCGGGGACCAAACCGAAATCCTGGCGCGGCCGTTCTTCGACGGAGAAAAGGGGCTGGACGAATTGCGGGGGGAGATGCGGAATGAATGGGGCGCTTTTCAAACGGTTCGGATTATCTTCCGACGGTGCGGATTCACTCACCCGTGAACCGGAAGAGACCCCCCAGTAAATGACTCCTGCGCCGATCACAACCGCTCCGCCTACCGAAAAACTCACATAAACCTGCGATTCAGCCCGAGCCGGGTTTGGGGCGAAGAGGATTAGAAGACCGAGCAGTCGGATCAGGATTCGACGCTTCATTTGATTTCGTTTACGTGAGCGGATCGTCGAATGCAAACCGTTTTCCCACTTTCCGGTCGCCCCGGGACGAGTGGAAGATCGTTCATGCCCACAGGATTAATCCGAGTTCCCACGGACTCGAAAGGTCCTCGTGTTTCGGAATCACACGAATGGTGAAGCCGTGAAGTCCGCTTTTGCTGCAGGGCACGGCCCAGACTTCGAAGAGGGAAAGCCCCTCTTTTGACCGTTCCTTAAACTCCATCCGGGTCGGCTGGGCCTCCACGATTTCCCCCTGTGCATTCGTTCGACCCATGAGCAGTTCCACGGTAACATCCTCTGGCGTAAGTGTCCCCAACTGAACCCAGGTCTTCACATCGATCTTGTCCCCGACCCTTAATTGAGGCGCGGGAGGAGCCTCGACTCTTTCGATCCGGATTTCTCCCCAATGGGTCCGAAGCCTCGCCTCCCAGCTTGCAAGACTCTTCGCCCTCGAAAAATCGGTCGCATACAGCCGCTCAGAAACATCGGCGGCCGGGAAATAAAACCGCTCGGAATATTCACACACCATCCGGTTGGTGTTGAACTCCGGACAGAGCACCGCCATCGCTTTTTTCATCCGGGTGATCCATCGTCGGGGGAGATGGTTCGTTCCCCGCTCATAAAACATCGGGATGATTTCCTTCTCCAAAATGTCGTACAGCGCGCTGGACTCCACTTCGTCCTGTGCGGCCTCGTCGCCGTACAGCTCTCCTCGACCGATGGCCCAGCCGATTTCGGATTGATAGGCCTCGTCCCACCAGCCGTCCAGAATACTGACGTTGAGGACGCCGTTGGCCGTGGCTTTCATTCCGCTGGTCCCGCTGGCCTCCAGCCCTCGTCGGGGCGTGTTAAGCCAGACATCCACGCCCTGCACCATATACCGGGCCACCTCCATGTCGTAGTTTTCGAGGAAAACGATCCGGGACCGGAATCGATCCAGCCGGGAGAGGTGGATGATCCGACGAATCAGTTCCTTGCCCTGATCGTCTCGGGGGTGGGCGAGACCCGCATAGATGATCTGGACGGGGCGCTCGGGATGATTGAGAATATTCGCAAGCCGATCCGGATTGTGCAGAAGCAGCGTCGCCCGTTTGTAGACTGCAAACCGCCGGGCAAAGCCGATCGTCAGGGCTCCCGGGTCCAACACTTCGTCGGCCCGTTCCAGATCGGCCTCCGGGGCCCCTCTGAGGTGAAGCTGCGTCCGCAGGCGCCGGCGAGCAAAAGCCACCAATCGCTCACGCCGCCGCTCATACGTCCGCCACAGTTCCAAGGGCGGGATTTCTTCAATCCCTTTCCAGTTCGTCGGATCCGCGGGTTCTTCCAGCCATCGGGTTCCAAAATAACGGTCAAAGAGATCGGCCATGTCCTTTGAAATCCACGAACGCACATGAACAGCGTTGTTCACATGCGACAGCGGCGATTCCTCGAGCGGGACGCCCGGCCAGACGCCGGCCCACATTTTTCGTGAAACCGTTTCGTGCAACCGGCTGACCGCATTCAGATGGGCCGATAGCCGGAGGGCCAAGACCGTCATGCAGAACGGTTCACGGTCATCTTCGGGATTCTGGCGACCGAGGGCGAGGAACTCTTTTCGAGAAAGGCCCACCTGGCGATAGAAATTCCCGAAATATTTTTCGACGAGGTCGGGGTGGAAATAGTCATTCCCGGCCGGGACCGGAGTGTGGGTCGTAAATACCTGACCGGCGGCGGCCACCTTCCGGGCTTCGGCAAACGAGAGTTTGTGGTCCTTCATTAAACAGCGGACACGCTCGATGGCCAGAAAGGCCGAGTGCCCCTCGTTCATGTGACAGACCGTGGGTCGTAATCCCAGAGCCGAGATCAACCGAAAACCGCCGATTCCAAGAATCATCTCCTGTTTAATCCGCATTTCGATGTCTCCGCCGTAGAGTTGATCCGTGATTTCACGGTCCTCTCGACGATTGGTATCGACGTTAGTATCCAGCAGATAAAGCGGAACTCGCCCCACCTCAACGCGCCAGACCTGGGCCGTGACGGTACGCTCCGGGAAGGCCACCTCGACCGTCACCCGCTTTCCGGTTGCATCAAGGACCGGTTGGATCGGCAGATTATAAAAGTCGTTGTCGGCGTAGGATTCTTGTTGCCAGCCGTCCGCGTTGAGATACTGGTTAAAATAGCCCTGCTGATAGAGGAGCCCCACGCCTACCAGCGGCAGGCCCAAGTCGCTCGCCGATTTGAGAAAGTCGCCGGCCAGTATCCCCAACCCGCCGGAGTAGATCGGAAGGCAGTCGGTCAGCCCGAATTCGGCCGAGAAGTAGGCGATGCGGTCTCGATCCTCGGTGCCCCGTGTCGCGCGATACCACGTCGTGGGATTGGAAAGATAGTTATCAAAATTCCGACAGACCCGATCAAAGTGAGCGAGGAAACCGGTGTCCTCCGAAGCCGCGTTCAATTGTTCCTGATTGATCCGGCCCAGCATCAGAACGGGATTGTGCCGTGTTTGTTCCCAGACCTCCCGATCCAAACGGCGAAAAAGCTCTCGCGTGTCGGGATCCCACGACCAGTACAGGTTATAAGCCAGATCTCTTAGCCGCTCCAGACGCGCCGGGAGGGATGGCACGACGGTAAATATGCGAACCGGTTTCATCAGCGCTCCTTTTTCAAGGGAGACAGTACGGCAGACTATTTCCGCCCCGTCGCTTTTTCGGTCTCCACAATCATGACCGTGGTTTTCATTATGGCGTCCGGATTGAGCGAAATGCTGTCGATTCCCTGTTCGACCAGGAATCGCGCAAACTCCGGATAGTCGCTCGGCGCCTGGCCGCAGATGCCGATCTTTCGGCCTTTGGCTTTGGCGGCTTTGATGACGGTTGCCACCATCGATTTAACCGCCGAGTTTCGTTCATCGAACAGCGGGGCCACAATCTCGGAGTCCCGGTCCACCCCCAGGACAAGCTGGGTGAGATCATTGGAGCCGATCGAGAAACCGTCAAATAATTCCGCGAAGGCATCGGCCAGAATTACATTGCTTGGAATTTCGCACATCACATAAAGTTCCAATCCGTTTTGGCCCCGTTTGAGGCCGTTCTTTTCCATTTCGGCCTGGACGAGCCGCCCCTCCTCGACGGTGCGGCAAAACGGGACCATTAATTTGACGTTGGTCAATCCCATCTCATCCCGCACCTGTTTCATCGCCCGGCATTCCAACGCGAACCCGTCGCGGTAACGCGGGTTATAGTAACGCGAGGCGCCGCGGAACCCCAGCATCGGGTTCTCCTCGACGGGCTCATACGGCCCCCCGCCGATCAGGTTGGCGTATTCGTTGGTCTTGAAATCGCTCAGCCGGACGATGACGTCCTTCGGATAAAACGCCGCCGCAATCGTTCCGACCCCTTGGGCCAGTCGGTCGACGAAATATTCCACTTTGTCACCGTATCCCGCCGTCAGCCGATCGATTTCGGCCTTGACCGCCGGGTCTTCCAGCTTATGATAGTTCACCAACGCCAACGGGTGAATCTTAATCCATGTGCTGATGATGAATTCCTCGCGGGCCAGTCCGACTCCGTCGTTGGGAATGAATGAAAGGCCGAAAGCCTCCTGGGGATTGCCCAGATTCATCATGACCCGGGTTTTGGGGCGCGCCAGGGATTGGAGGTTGATTTTCTCGACCGCGAAGGACAGGACTCCCTCATAAACGACACCGGTCTCCCCCTCGGCGCACGAGACGGTCACCGACTGACCGTCTTTGAGTCGTTCGGTCGCCTGTTCGGCCCCCACCACCGCGGGAAGGCCGAGCTCGCGGCTGACGATCGCCGCATGGCAGGTCCGGCCGCCCCGATTGGTCACGATGGCGGCCGCCTTTTTCATGATCGGCTCCCAATCGGGGTCCGTCTTGTCGGTGACCAGCACTTCGCCCGGCTTGAAACGGTCGATATGCTGAACGCTCTTAATCACCCGCACCGGGCCCTGGCCGATCTTCTCCCCGACGCTTCTCCCTGTGACCAACGCCTTCCCGCGTTGCGCGAGGTGGTAGATCTCGACTTCATTCCGGTCCTTTTGGGACTGGACCGTCTCGGGGCGCGCCTGAACAATAAAGAGCTCGCCCGTCAATCCGTCCTTGGCCCATTCCATATCCATCGGCGTCCGCCGGCCTTTTTTGGCGCTGTAGTGCTCTTCGATGACACAGGCCCACCGGGCCAGGGTCAGGATCTCGTCGTCGGTGATGGCGAATCGGGCGCGATCGTCGGGGGGAACCGGAATGTTCTTCACCATTCGGCCGCCTCCCACATCATAGACCAGTTTGAATTCTTTGGTGCCCAGCATCTTTTGCAAAATCGGCCTATATCCCGCCTTGAGCGTCGGCTTGAAGACGTAAACCTCGTCAGGATTCACCGATCCCTGAACGACGTTCTCGCCCAAACCGTACGAGGCGTTGATCAGTACGGCGTCGGAAAAACCGGTCTCGGTATCAATGGAAAACATGACCCCCGACGCCGCCAGATCCGATCGCACCATCCGCTGCACGCCGATCGAAAGTGCGACCTTGAGGTGATCAAATCCTTTGTCCGTGCGGTAAGAAAGCGCCCGATCGGTAAAAAGCGAGGCGAAACAGCGCTTGCAAGCGTCCAAAAGCGCTCGGCGGCCCTGAACATTAAGATAGGTTTCCTGTTGTCCGGCGAAGCTCGCATCCGGCAGGTCCTCGGCCGTCGCGCTGCTTCGAACGGCCACATCGAGCGGGCCGTGGGTTTGATCGCTCAACCGATCATAGGCGTCGGTAATCGCGTGCTCCAATTCCTTGGGGAGATTGGCCGAAACAATCGCTTGGCGGATCTTAAGCCCCCGTTGGCGAAGATTCTCCAGATCGCGCGTATCCAATCCCTTCAACGCTTCGCGGATGGTTTGATCCAGACGGGCTTCCCGGAGAAAACCGCGATAGGCCGCCGCCGTGACCGCGAACCCGTTCGGTACCTTGACTCCTTTGGAGGTCAATTCCCGGACCATTTCTCCCAGTGATGCGTTTTTTCCGCCGACATTCGGGACATCGTTAATGCCGATCTCTTCAAACCAAAGGATAGATGAAGTAGCGTCCGATTTAGGATTCACAATATCGCCTCACATCCTGTAATGGATTCCGATTTACGGAGGCCGCGCGGTATCACTTCGCTTTTCCCTTCGCCTGATTCGCGACCGCCTGAGCCGCTCGCTTTGCACGAGCGGGATCGCCCAGATAGAAACTCCGAACCGGCTTCAGATCCTCCTCGAGCTCATAGACCAAAGGGATACCGGTGGGGATGTTGAGCCCGACGATCTCCTCGTCCGACACCCGATCCAGATGCTTGACCAACGCCCTCAGGCTGTTGCCGTGCGCCGCGATCAGGACCCGCCCGCCGCGTTGGATCGCGGGGGCGATGGTCTCATTCCAGTAGGGAAGAAATCGCGCCACCGTGTCCTTGAGACTTTCGGTCAACGGCAGCTCATCCGGCCGGAGTCCGGTGTAGCGGGGATCGCGGCCCGGGAAGCGTTCGTCATCCGGGGTGAGCGACGGGGGGCGTACATCGTAGCCACGGCGCCATCGCAGCACCTGCTCTTCACCGTGGAGCCGGGTCGTCTCGGCTTTGTCGAGCCCCTGTAACGCGCCGTAGTGCCGTTCATTCAGCCGCCAGCTTCGATGGACCGGGATCCACATAAGATCCATCTCTTCCAAGATGATCCAGAGAGTCTTGATCGCGCGTTTGAGCACCGAGGTGTAGGCGATATCGAAGGTGTATCCCTCCTGCTTCAGAAGACGCGCGGCATCGAGCGCCTCGCGGGCCCCTTTTTCGCTCAGTCCGACATCGATCCAGCCGGTAAACCGGTTTTCCTTGTTCCAGAGGCTCTCGCCATGACGGACTAGCACCAATTTTCTCATATTCCGGAATTCCCCCCATTGTCACTTTTTTGGTATAAAGGATTATCGCGCTAAGACGCGCGCCAACTCCAGAAGACTGAGATCCAGCGGCTTCCTGACGTGGGCCACCTCGGCCAGCGGCGTTGTCGAAACCCGACCTTCCAATAGTCCCACCAGGACGCCGGACTGACCCCGAACCAGCGCTTCCACCGCGCCGGCGCCCAGCCGCGTGGCCAGGATTCGGTCAAACGCACCCGGCGCGCCGCCCCGCTGCACGTGCCCAAGAAGCGTCACGCGAAGGTCGAACCCGATGCGTTGATGGTGTTCATGAAAGTAAGCCGCAATCTCGGCCGCCTTATATTTCGCCCCCTCGGCGATCACGGCGATCGCGTGGGATTTTCCCCGATCATAGGCGGCCCTAAGTTCCTGAGCGATGATCTCCGGATCACAGGGCGCTTCGGGAATGGCGATCACCTCGGCGCCGCCCGCGATTCCGGCCATTAGCGCAAGGTATCCGCAATCCCGTCCCATCATTTCGACCAGGAAGGCCCGTTGGTGAGAGGAGGCGGTCGTCTTGAGCCGGTCGATCGCTTCCAGCGCGATATTGAGAGCGGTATCAACCCCGATGGTGATCTCGCTGCCAGCCAGGTCGTTATCGATGGTCGAGGCGACCCCCACCACCGGCACCCCCATCTGGGAAAGATCGTATGCCCCGGCCTGGGAGCCGTCCCCGCCGATGATCACCACGGCCTCGATCCCTTGAGCCTGGAGCGCCGAGACGGCCCGGCGTCGCGCCGGTTCGGTCTTAAACTCCGGGCTGCGCGTGCTCCCGAGCATGGTTCCGCCCCGCTCAAGAATTCCGCCCACCCCGCGCGCCGTCAACGGAACGGCATCGCCGGCGATCAGCCCCGCATACCCGTGTCGAATGCCGAAGACCTCCATCCCCGCGGCAATCGCCGCCCGGGTCACGGCCCGGATCGCGGCATTCATTCCGGGGGCATCGCCCCCGCTGGTCAATACCCCGATTCTTCTCATCGGTCTCCCGTTACCGGATCACGCCCTTCTTCATGTTATCCTCACACCCACAGAAAAAAAAATCAAGCGGAATTTCTTATTCAACGTCCCATGACATCCGGATCGACGCCCCTTCGACAAAATCCTTCATGTGGCGAGTTCCCCCAACATCCCCCTAAACTGTTCCCACGGTATGGCCGGCCAGGTCTCGGTCGTTGCATGGCCGAAAGACCGAACAATGGTCGCGACTTGTCCGGCCGTGATTTCATCCGGCGCCTCAAACACGTCCAGATAATCATAGGGTCCCAAAACGGCATAATTGGAGACCCATTTCACCCTGGGACAATGCTTCTTGATTTTCTCCTTCACCTCTCCTTCAAGCTTTTTAAGCCGGTCCGGCGAGGTCATGCTCTCCGGCGAGACCTTCGTCAACAAAATGTAGGTTCCCATTCGATCCCTCCTCGTTGATATTCATTCCCGGTTGTTTTGTACATCCGCGCGACCCTCCTACGACGGCTCGCACGGCGGGGTCCGCACTTTCAACGACCGACGCTTCTCGGGCGTCAAAGCCGATTCCAGGTGCCAGGCGGGATCGGCGTCGGCGTCATTGTTCTTTATCGGAAGCCAATCCTTCCCCGATCCCCTCCCCTTCATGAAGGCGGTCAATCCCTCATGACCCATGACAGGCATCCTTTTGTTTTATCCCAAACAAATATCGTTCCGAATCCCTCAGAAACCCTTTTCATCTTCTCAGCAATGGCACGGGCCCGATCGCTGGCGGCCAGCCGTGCCTGGAAACTCTCGATCACGGTCGGATACAGCCACAACTTCTTCAAGGTCCCATCCTTAATTTCAACGATAAAAATAAATGACTCGTCGTTGCGCTCAATCTCGTCAACCGCATAATCGTCCACAAAGTTTCCTGTAGAATAAAAAATGGGGCGGCCCTTGTAAATTTCGACCCCTTGAAAGACATGGCAGGAATGGCCATAGACGATATCAGCGCCCGCGTCGATCAGCGCATGGGCAAATGGGATATGCTTCGGCTGCGGCCGATAACCCCAGTTGGGACCCCAGTGCGCGGAGACGATGAGCAGATCCGCCTTCCCTCGTGCCCGGCCTACAATCTGAAAAAGCCTTTGAGCCCGACGATCCTGGCCATCCACCGGCACATAGAAGATCCCGGGTTTTTCATCCGTGGCTTCCCATTCCGGTTCATTATCGGTAAAGGCGATGATGCCCACCTTCGTTGCCTTTTGATCAATGACGGATGACCGGGATGCCTTCTCATCATTTTCGCCCGCCCCGGCATGCGCTATACCGTATTGATCTAATATTTTCAGCATCTCGAACAGGGCCTCATACCCGAAGTCCAGGGTGTGATTATTCGCCAGCGAGACGGCGTCCAAACCCGCCGCCTTCAACACTGCGGCATTCTTGGAATCGGAACGAAAGCGAAACACCTTCGGCGTCGCTGACCATGGCGCCCCGTAATCAGAGAGCACGCACTCAAGATTCCCCATGCGAAAGTCGGCGTCCCTAAACACAGGCAGGGTATCCCCCCATGGATATTGGGCTGATCGACCTCTCAGCATTTCATTGACCAGCCGCCCTAGCATGATGTCGCCGACAAAAAGAAGTCGCACGAGTCCTGACTCCACATTAAGAAAAACCCGGACCTTGAGCGCAATTCCGAAGGTTTTCCTCAATAGAATCGACGTAGCAACGAAGGCATCTGCAGACCACCCTCGCGATTATCTGGGATCCACGGGACGCATCACCCATTACATAAGAGGGTCCTTGATCATCCAAGTCCTCCCATTTATGCGGTCTCACACGGGGGAACCCTAATTTTCAACGACCTGAGCCGGACCGGCGTGAGGGCCGGCCTCAATTTCCATGAGGCATTGGCATGTCGATCCTTCTTCTTGATCAACAACCAGTCCTTTCCGGAACCTCTCCCCTTCATCAGAACCAGCGAGAACTCTCCTTGCAACTTTTTGCCTTCCAGGCGGAACGAGAGACTGCCTTTAGACAATCCAGCTTCCGCATCTTCAAGCGGCACAAATTGTCCCTCATCCCATATCAGGACAGGCCCCGCCCCATAACTGCCCTCTGGAATGATTCCCTCGAAGCTTCCGTACTCCAGCGGATGATCCTCCACCTGAACGGCCAGCCGTTTCTCGGCCGGATTCATCGAGGGTCCTTTTGGAACGGCCCAGGATTTTAAAACCCCCTCCACTTCCAGGCGCAGGTCATAGTGAACCCGGGTGGCATGATGTTCGTGGACAACGTAACGAAATCGGCCCATGAATTCGAACCCCCTCCGCGGGTGTCGGCTCCTTGAAGTATGATCGATTACTCCCTCAGGAACTTCTAGGCGTTCAACGCCCGGCCAGCATCCTCACAATATCGTTATTTTCTTCTTCCGCGGCGAGCATCAAGGCGGTCCGGCCGAATGCGTTCTTGGCCTTGGGATTCGCCCCCGCGTCGAGGAGCGTTTGAACGATATCGGGCCAGCCCGCCTGCGC
>DATKAN010000040.1 GCA_035498035.1 Nitrospiria bacterium | reverse complement strand
GTTTTCTTGCGCAAAGAATGACGGGGATCAACCGGCTCGGCCCGGAACCGGGCCGGCTTAACGCATTGCTGATCGGGGGCTCGCTGGGACTGATCTGGGCGCCTTGTGCGGGTCCCATTCTCGGCATCATCATTACGCTGGCCACCGTTCAGGGATCGATCGCGCATACACTGCTCCTGATAGGCGGGTATTCTCTCGGGGCCGCCGTTCCGATGCTGCTGATCGGGTACGGGGGGCAAACGGTCTCCCGCCGGATGCAACGTTTTCGGGCGTGGGGGCCGGTCTCTCATAAACTCCTGGGGTCCCTGACCCTCGCCGCGGTCGTCGGGCTCTATTTCAACCTGGATACCTGGCTCCTTTCCCATCTTCCGGGACAACTCTTCGTGACCAACGAAATTGAAAAACGACTGGTCGAAAAAAATGGGACCGTGTCAATTCGAAAAGGCGATTCGGACCCCGCCGATTTCCGATCGGGAGTCGCCCTGGCCTCGGCCGAAGGCATGCCGCTGCCGGTCCTGGGTTCGATCCCGGAGTTTTCCCGCATTACGGCTTGGATCAATTCCCCCGCTTTGTCCGCCTCCGATTTAAAAGGCAAAGTGGTCCTGGTCGATTTCTGGACCTATTCCTGTATCAACTGTATTCGAACCCTTCCGTATGTCACTCAATGGTACGAAAAGTACACGGACGAGGGATTGGTGGTCGTCGGGGTCCATACGCCGGAATTCAGTTTCGAAAAAGAGGAAGCCAATGTGAGAAGGGCGATCCTCCGCCACGGCATCCATTATCCGGTGGCCATGGACAATCAGTATGGAACCTGGAACGCTTACCACAATCAGTACTGGCCGGCCCACTACTTGATTGACGCAGAGGGGAGGATCCGCGAAGAACATTTCGGGGAAGGGAACTATGAAGAGACCGAACGGGCCATCCAGGCCCTTTTATCCGAAGCCAAGCTGCTTCATCGGCCGATGAGTCTGGAGGCCCCGAAAGGCTCGGTCGATTTTTCCAAAATACATTCGCCCGAGACGTACATCGGATACCGACGCGCCGAGAATTTTTCATCTTCCCAAAGGCTGCAACCCGACGCCGTCACGGCCTACGCGGCTCCCGCCACGCTCCGTCTCAATCAATGGACCCTGACGGGTTTGTGGAAAATCAAGGAAGAAGCGGCCGTGCTCCAGGCCCCCGGGGGCGCGGTTCGTTTTCGCTTCGAGGCGCCAAAGCTCAACCTGGTGATGGCCGGGGGCAAAATGGGAACGACGGCAAAAGTTTTCCTGGATGGAGAACCGATTCCCCGGGACTCGCGCGGAGACGATGTCGGACTGGACGGCCGGGTCGCCGTTTCCGATTCAAGGCTTTACAGCCTGGTGACCCTTCCGACGGGCGACGGGGGCGATCATCTCATTGAGCTGATTTTTGATCAGCCGGACGTCAAGCTCTTTGCCTTCACGTTCGGTTGAGGGGTGTTTGGTCCGTCCGGGACGAATCATCATGGAGGAGGGACGATGGATCGAAGGGCATTTTTAAAATCGGCCATTACCATGGGGATCGGAATCCTGGCCGTGTCTTTCCCGCCCCGGTTTGCACGGGCCGAGGGTTCGGACGAAACGTTTGAGATTATCAAGACGGACGAGGAGTGGCGATCGCTCCTGACCGCCGAGCAGTACAATGTTCTCAGAAAGGAGGCGACGGAGCCGCCCTTCAAGAACGCGTATTACAAAAATAAGGCCCGCGGCGTTTACCGCTGCGCGGGATGCGATCTGCCGCTGTTCTCCTCCGATGCAAAATACGAAAGCCACACCGGTTGGCCGAGTTTTTGGAAGCCGATGAATGACTCGGCGGTCCGGACGAAAACCGATTACAAATTGCTGTATCCCCGGACCGAGGTGCATTGCCGGCGGTGCGGCGGACACCTGGGCCATCTGTTCGATGACGGCCCGCCGCCGACCTACCTGCGGTATTGTATCAATTCGGCCGCCTTGAAGTTTGTCCCGGACCCGTAGCGCGGATCTTCATCGAATCTTCATCCTTCCTTTATTGCCGCTTCACATTTCTCCGTTACGATGACCTCGCAACAATTGAAACACGCTTTTTCCCCGCGCGGGAGGAAAAAGCGAACCGAACCCCAAAAGGAGGAACCCATGAGAACCGCCACGAGAATTAATCACCCGTTCTGGATGTTGGCGTTGTTTGGAATGCTTTTCCTGAATCTTTCGGCATTCGCGATGGATCCGGACAGCGTGATGAAGGAAGGAAATCAAGGGGGGATGATGCAGAACGAAAAAATGAGCGCCGACCAAATGATCAAGAAGGGGGACGCGATGATCGCTCAAGGAAAAGAAATGAAGAAAAAGGGAATGATGATGAAGCAAAAAGAGATGGGCAAGGAAGGAACGATGAAAGGGGATACGATGATGAAGGGAAACGAAATGAATGAAAATAAGATGAACGGGATGAAGGAGATGGATAAATAACCCCGGAGACCATCCTGCCTCATGGATCCATTGGAGTGGCGACCCTCCGTTTTTCGTGACGGCATAAACGACACGTTAACCGCGATACACAAAGGAGAATAGAATGAACGGAAAAATCCTGGCAACCGTTTTAAGTGTGGGAATGTTGATGATCTCTTCCGTAACGGTCTTTGCGGAAAATCCGCATGATCGAGATGAGGGCCCGGCCGGTGCGGTGTATGCCATGACCAATGCCCCCGACGGAAACAACGTGGTTGTATTTGACCGGGACGAGGACGGTATCCTGACAAAAGTGGGTTCCATCCCGACCGGCGGGACCGGTTCCGGCGGCGGTCTCGATCCGTTGGGTTCTCAGAATGCCCTTGTTCTGAGCCGTGACAACCGATGGTTGTTGGCGGTGAACGGAGGGAGCAATGAAATTTCCGTCTTCCGCGTCCTGCCGGACGGTCTGAAATGGATTGAAAAAGTCGACTCGGGAGGAGACTTTCCCGTCAGTTTGACCGTCAACCACGACCTTGTCTACGTCCTGAACGCCGGGGCCTCTCCGAACATTACCGGTTTCACCCTGGGCCACAAAGGTCGATTGACCCCGCTGGCCAGCTCCACGCGCGCGCTCGGTTCCGGCGCGTTCGCCCAGGTGGGTTTTGATCCAGACGGTGAGCGATTGGTCGTCACGGATAAAGCGGGGAGTCAGATCTTCGTCTACTCCGTGAGCGATGACGGATTGCCCGCCGTGAGTCCGGTCGTATCGAGCTCGAACGGAAATACCCCCTTCGGGTTTATCTTTGACCGACGGGGGCGTTTAGTGGTCGTAGAAGTCGGCCCGAACGCGGTTTCGTCCTATAAGATTCTGAAGGATGACACCTTGCACGTGATCAGCGGATCGGTGCCCAACGGGCAGCAGGCGGCCTGCTGGATTGTCGGAGACGGACGCGGGGATGTCTTTACGGCCAATCCCGGAAGCGGAACGGTTTCCGCATATCAACTCTCGGCTCGAAGCGGGCGGGTGTCCCTGCTGAACGGGGCCGCCGGAAGCGGATTAAATCCTCTGGACCTGGCCGTCGCCGCCAACGGACGCTTTCTTTACGCCCTGGACCCGGGCCGTGGATCGATCGACATGTTCCGTATCAAACGCGACGGCGGCCTGACCGATTTAGGGGTAATCGACGGGACCTTGTCGCTGTTTGCGCAAGGCATTGCGGCACGCTGAAATTGTTTGACCGGATCGATTCGACAGAGGGGTTCACCTCACGGCCTGGGGGTGCGCATGAGCCGTGGGGTGAACCCATTTCTCTCCCGCCAAAATGTTCCGCGAGGCGTCCCGACTCAGGATAAGATCGCTCACACCGCCTCCTGATTTCCTTCCTCCAAAAGCTTGTACCCCGAAGCGACGACGGTCTGAATGGCCTTGGTCAAGAACGGGATCTTTTGTCGCAACCCGTAGATATGGACTTCGATGGTTCGGGTGGTCACGTGGGATTCATATCCCCAAACCGTTTCGAGGAGCATTTGACGGGTCAGGACCCTTCCCTTCCTTTTTAAGAGCTGGACCAGGAGGGCAAACTCCTTGGAGGTGAGGTGAACTCCTTTCCCGTCCACTTTAACATTTTGACGGGCCTCGTCCAGGACCAGGGGCCCGTATTTGTGCATGGAGGGGAAAGGGCCGGCTTCCCGCGGTTCGTTTCGTCGCAGGAGCGTCTTCACGCGGGCCATGAGTTCTTTGGGGCTGAAGGGCTTGGTGACGTAGTCGTCCGTTCCCAGCTCCAAACCGACGACCTTGTCCGATTCTTCGTTCAAGGCCGTGAGCATCAAAATGGGCAGTCGCGACGTGGCCGCGTCTCCGCGAAGCTTTTTGCAAACTTCGAAACCGTCCATCTGGGGAAGGATGACGTCCAGGATCAGCAGATCCGGAAAGTCCTCGTGGACCTGCTTCAGCCCTTTGACCCCGTCGGGAGCCGTACCGACTGAGTATCCCTCCCGGGTCAGGTACTGGGCGACGAGGCGGGAGGTGTCCGGATCATCCTCGATGATCAAAACCTTCTTGGGCATTTGGGTTACCGTCTCGAAATTGAGGTTGCGTGATGCCTTGGAAGCGATTCATCTAATGTCCGGTAAGGGTAAGCGACGTTTGTTATATCAACCTCAAGAGAGTGTTACAAAGAAGTAATTTTTTTCGCCGCGCCAACGCCGAGAATTTCGGTTCCCCGGTTCCAATCCCGCCCCCTCAGGCCTCCCGCCATTAAGGGTTGATTCCGATTTACCAGAATCTTGGCGGCGCATTAATTTTTTCCCGGACCCCGTTGCCTTCCGCCCGGACCGTGTCTTCCGGGCTATCCCCCGACGTCGCGCCCGACTCGTTCCCCCGGGATTCGGATCGCGGTCGACGGGGAGAGGGGTCTCGTACATAAAATCCGCAGGGTAATTACGAAAGAAAACTTTACTTCATTTTATTTCATCTTGATCGGCCCTTAATCGTTGCGATGAGACAATCGCCCCCGGTAAGTGGATAGGCCCGGCCGGAAAGAAAAACGATGCGGGTCGGACAGGAAGGGGTGCCGGGCCGATGACGAACGCAGAAATCCGGATCAACTCGGAAGGAGGTGAAGTTAAATCGGCGGATAAACATTACTTCATTTTATTTCGCCTTGATCGGTTTTTAACTTAGGCAGTGAATAATAGCCCGGTTGGAAAATGAAGTTCAACCCGTGGAAGAAGCGGCTTGAGAGAAAGGGGGTGCCGGGGAGCCTCTTCGGACGGGCCGGCAAATAGAAGTGAAAAACCATTCCATACAACAGGAAAGGAGAAGGCAATGAACTATAAAACGAAGTTGAAACAAACCGTCGTTGGGATATTTACGCTGGCGGTCATGTTGGTCGCGGGTTTTAACGAAAACGCCTTTGCCGTTGATATTAATATGGGCGACCTCGTCCTGGCCGTCTTTGGAAACAACACGGAGTATATCGACAACCTCGGCCAGGCCAGCTCCTTGCTGCCGGGAGCGACCCTGAACGTGGGTCAATCCAATATCACCGCGGCGGGAGGGACGAATTCTCCGGCCTGGGCCTTGATCGGGTTTTACTATAATCCGAGCACGGGTGATCCGACCTTCCTCGTGGCCGGGTCGAGCCAGGACGTGGCCAGCTATACGGCGTCCCAGTTGTCGCAAGTGGCCCCGCAGAACGCCTGGAACACCGCGGCGGTCTGGGCCGCGCTCAGTTCGGGGGACGGCCACAGCTCGGCGCTTCTGCCCGCTTCCGACCCCAATTCATTTACCAGCAATTTCGGCACGAGCGGCTCGCTGGCCGGCAGTTTCCCGGTGGCCATGCAGACGGGGATCGGGGGAACCCTGAGTATCGTTGAAGCGGATTACTCATCCGGCGCCCTCACCCAGTTTGGACATGCCACCTTGCTGGCGGATGGAACGCTCACGATTGCTCCGGTTCCGATTCCGGCCGCCATGGTGCTGTTCGGCACGGGGTTGATCGGGCTGGTGGGAGTGGCCCGTCGCAATCTTATGTCCGTCTGAAATAATCGATAAAAAGACCGGATGAATCATTAATAAGAATCAAACAAACAAGGAGAGATTCAATGAGATCGATGAAATTTAAGAAAACGGCCGTTCTGGGCGGGTTGCTTGCCGGCCTGATTGGGGTGAACGCCCTTCCGGCGTCCGCTCAGGTTGAGCAGTGCACGGCGCCGCAACCGACGTCTTGTGTGGCATTGAACACCGGGGGATCGTCCGCGGCCACCCCGTTCATGACTCAGGTTCCCTTGAACATGCTGGACCAGACCCCCAATCTTCCGATTCACTACGTGAACGGGAATATCACGAGCCCGGTCACCATTACGGCCGGGAAGCTCCACGTCTGGACCGGGACTCGGGCCGGCGTTCCGACCATCTTCCGGTATTCGGCCACGGGCTCTTCCGACGGGGTCCTCAAACTCCAGAATCCGACCTCCGATTCTCGCTCGTTGATGCATTACCTCGATCATCTGGCCAGCACCTGCTCCTCCGGGCCGACCCTGCTGACCCGGGCGGCGGACGGCAAGCAGTATTATGAATACACCGGCTGCAACACGATCATCGCCGGAGATCTTCCGATGACGATGGGAATGGCGGACGTGGCGGGAAGCTCCTTCCATCAGGTCGGGCCGGTCACTACGGTCGTGAAGCCGCTGGATCAGAGCATGCTCACCAGCGCCCAGGCCGCCATCGTGCCGTGGCAGTTACTTGTGGGAGAGCACGTCAAGAAAAACGTCGGCGGAGTCCTGCAGCCCGTGGTGGGCCTGAACCGAACGGAAATCGAGGCGATCTTCAGCCGGAACGTCACCGATTGGACCCAGGTGGGCCTGGTGACGGACGTGACCACCCCCGGCACACCGGACGCCTCCTCGCCGATCACGCTCTGTCTGCGGGCGGCGGGGTCGGGTTCCAAGGCGGCTTTCGATGAAACCGTTATGAAAGACGCCACGGAGACCCCGAGCGGATCAACCAACCTGACGCTATCGGCGGACGGGGTCTACTTTGGATCCAGCACTCAGGATGTCCAGGACTGCATAAGAGGTAATGCGGGCTTGAGCCGTCCGGCCCATCCGAGAGGGATCGGCTACGTCGACGCCGACGTGAGCGTGGCCACGGCTCCCGGGTACCCGATCAAGCTTGACGGTCTCCGGGCGAGCAATATCGTCGTGTCGAGCAAATCTACGAGCGTTGCTACCTCAACAACATTGGACGACACTGCTCAGGATTGGGTGACGAATAGTTTGGTCAACTATTCGGTAAAGATCACCGGCGGAACGGGTGCCGGGCAGACGGCGACCGTCACAGCCAATGCCGCGACGCAATTAACGGTCGCACCCGCTTGGGCCACGAATCCAGACACCACCTCTACCTACCAGATCTGGACCAACTTGGTGGACGATCCCAAGGCTACGGTGAAGTGCGGTGAATATATTTACTGGGCCGGGGAGCGGTTGAATACGCGCAATTACTCCGACCCGGGCATTTCCTCGGATCAAATCGCGTTGGCGTCCGATTTCGTGACCAACTCGTCGTCCTCCTCCACGATCGCGCTTCTTCCGGCCGGGGATTTCTGGGTGGCGGGTGCGGACATGTACACCTTCAAGAACGCGGACGCGGGCCCCGTTTCGTTCAAGCCCGGAGCGCATCCCTGCGCGCAGTAAAGTAAGATCTTACGACAGCCATGGCCCTGCCGGGGATTGTAATAAGTCCCCGGCAGGGCTTAAGGCTCGAAAAGTTGATCGAGGTCAACGATGAAAAACAAAATGGCGTTGCTGGCGTTGTTGCTAGGTCTCCTGGGAAGCCTCCCATCGGGCCGGGCTTGGGCCGACCTGGTGGTGAACAGCCCGGGTCTTGTGATGATGGTCGACGGCACCGATCATAACCCCGCGGTGGCCACCTTTAATATTGATCTGACGCTGCCGGTGCCGACGTACGACTTCGGATTTGTCAGCGGCAACGTTTTTACGCCGATTGCCTTGGCGCCCAACGGCCCCGATTCCCTGTGGGGACAGTACACTTTTTCCGGGGGTTCCCTGGTGGATTTTGCCCTTCGGAATAATCAAACCTCCGTGATCTACACGATTGCGGACCCGGCGGATTATGCGAATCAGATCTTTACGATCCCGATCGATCCATCCCATTCGGTCAATCCGGTGGTGACCTCCACCTATTATAATACGCTGGCGATCCAGTGGGATCTGGATGGAAACGGGTTTAATCCGTTGCAGGACGCCGGATTAACGCTCACCACGGCCGTGAATCCCTACGACGGCATGATGCCGGCGCCGGTGCCGATTCCGACCTCCATGCTGATGTTCGGCACGGGCCTGGTCGGGGTGGCCGGCATGGGCTGGAAAAGAATCTTCGGATAAGAATGGATTCCGCCCGGAGAATTTCTCTCCGGGCGGAAACGTTTGGGGAGATGCCATGAGTTTTCATAAAATCCTGATCGTTCTATCCTTAATCTTCCTTTTTTGTGTCTACGGCACCTCCGTTCGGGCGGATACCGTTACACAGCTCGACATCACCGGGGGGAGTCTCTCGCTCGATTTAGGGCCGATCGGGTCGATCAACGGAAATTTTGTCCAAAACGGAACGATCGTGATGGGGCAATTCCAGCCCCCGCCAAACATTTTTCCCCCGATGATGATTGACGGTCACACCTTTTCGATCCTCACCGACTCCTCCAACGGGCTATTCAACGCGCCGTCCGCGCAGGTCTCGGGAACCACCATTACGGCGGACCTTTCATCGTTATTTGCCGGTATCACGGGGCCGAAGATCAACGGGATGCTGAATATCGGGGGCATGGCCACGGGAACTTACGATCCCGGGACCGGTCAGTTCAGCCTTTCCTGGCAGCATGTTTATTTCGACCTGTCATCCTTCGACATGAACCTGCAGGGCACGACCGAGGTCGCCCCCGTTCCGCTTCCGGCCGCACTGGGACTGATGGGAACCGGACTCTTTGCTTTGGCGGCCTTCCTCGGTCTGGGCCGAAGGCATCGCGATCGATTGTCGGAGAGTCTTTTGTAAGGATATTGATTAGGTCGACTGGAGATGGCCATACCCTGACGACCCGGCCAAGGTGGTTTTATGTATCTTAAAGTGCTGGTCTGCGCGGTGACATTGTGGATCTTGTCGTTTCATATCGCACAGGCCTCCTTGGTCGAGGTGGTTCGCCCGGGTCCGACCGGAGAGGGATGGGTCGCTGTTTTGGGGGATCTTGAAACCCCGGAGTCCGTATTGGATCCCTTGAGCGATAAGACAGAGGTCCCCCGAAAAGCTCTTTTTTATATACCCCTTGCCCCCAACGGATATGGATCCGGCCGGTGGGAAAATGAAAATTTCGGCCCGATTATCGGCGATGTGTCGTTATTTAAATCTCCCGTGGTGGACCTGACTTCGGCGCCCAATCCGGTTTTCGCAATCCCCGTTTCCGACCCATCGGCGGCGGATAATTCCGGCGACGGGAGCGTCCCGGGGGCTTCGAACCTTTCCCCGGGATCGTTCGGCACGGTGAGCTTTTTTGGCGGATCGCTCACCGGCGATACTCCGGGCTCCGGTTCCGGAGAGATCGGGGGGACCACCGGCGGCGGGGTCGATATTGTTCTGAGCGGCCAGATGGACCCGCCATCCTCGGTTCCCATCCCGGGCGCCGAATGGCTGTTCATCACCGGCCTCGTGGGATGGCTTGGGCTGGTGAACCATAAAAGGTGGCTTCGGATCCTGAGCCGTCTGGGATTATTTTAAACGTCGCCTGCGATCTAATCGTAACGGAGGGATGGATGAAGATCATTTTAGTGGCCGGGGCGCGGCCGAATTTCATGAAGATCGCGCCGATCCTGGAGGCGATCGGAGTCCACAACGGAAAGGGGCGACGCCCGAGAATGGACCCGATCCTGGTGCATACGGGCCAGCATTATGATCATGCCATGTCCCAGTCCTTTTTCGAGGACCTCGGGATTCCCCGACCCGACATCAACCTGGAGGCGGGGTCGGGAGGACACGCGGAGCAGACCGGCAAGGTGATGATGGCCTTCGAGCCGGTCCTGGAGGGGGAGCGACCCGACCTGGTCCTGGTCGTCGGCGACGTCAATTCGACGATGGCCTGCAGCCTCGCCGCGAAGAAACTCAACATCGCCGTGGCGCATGTGGAGGCCGGTCTCCGGAGCGGCGATATGACCATGCCGGAAGAGATTAATAGGAAAGTGACGGATGCGATTGCGGACTACCTCTTTACCACGGATCGCATTGCGGGCGCCCACCTGTTGAAAGAAGGCGTTCAGAGCGAGCGGATTTTTTTCGTAGGCAACGTCATGATCGATACGTTGGTCAAACACCGGGAAAGGGCTAAACAGTCGACCGTCTTGGAAACCCTGGGATTAAAGAATGGAAGGGGCTTCCATCCCTACGCGGTGGTGACGCTTCACCGACCCTCCAACGTGGATGATTCCGAAACACTGGGCCGGATTTTCGAGGCCTTGCAGGAGATATCCCTTCGCCTTCCGGTCATCTTTCCCTGTCATCCCCGTACGCGGGCTCGGCTGGATCAGTTCGGACTGGGGGAATTCTTCGATGGAGAGGGGTCACGGGTGAGATTGATTTCACCTCTTAGCTATTTGGATTTCCTCCACCTCAATTCCCATGCGAACCTGATCTTGACGGACAGCGGGGGAATTCAAGAAGAGGCGACGATTCTCGGCGTCCCGTGTCTGACGCTTCGGGAAAATACCGAGCGGCCCATTACGGTGAGTCAGGGAAGCAATCGCCTTGTCGGTAACAAGAAGGAGGCCATTCTGAATGGCTTCGAATGGGCGCTTCGTCAGACAAAGAGCCTCACGGCCCGGCCGGACAAGTGGGATGGACGGGCTGCAGAACGCATTGTCGAGGTCCTGGCCCGGATCAGTCGGAGAAAATTCCATCCTTTCATAGCGAACACGTCGATTCCGACCGTTCCCGGAAACGCAATGGTGCTGTCCAGTTAGGAATCGGCAACGGCAAACGCGTCGGACCCACCTGACTCCCGATCGCCACACATTCTTTCCCCTCAATGCAAGATTTAACATGAATATAACGTCGGCATAACAATCATCGTATAGTATGGCGGCAGGATTGTGTCTGCGCGGTGTAAGGACACGGAGAAAAAATATTGTTTTTCTCAATGCCGAGAGACCATGCCGACCGTGGCCATCGTCCAGAGAAAGACTCCTCTCTCGTTCGGGCTTGGCCCGTCGGATGGTTCTTTTGAACGGAGGTCGTCTTCCATGGTTTCCAGCGAGGATAGGCTTGGACGTCTCTGGTCCGGGTGGAATATATCGAAAGCATCACCATATGCCTTCCCCCTCGATCTCGGGCGTGATCCGGCATTGGATCTCGTCAAAGGCCTGCTCGTATTGGGAATGATAGCCTATCACGCCGGGGTGTCGTTTATCCCCAACACCCACATTCGTTTCCTTGTTCTCCATGACTTGCTGGATTTTGTGAGTGGAAGTTGGGTTTTTGTCTGCGGACTGATCGTCACGACCCATTACCGTCTGCGGTTTCAAGTGGACGCGCGCAATGTCTCTCGGCGCCTTTGGATAAGGGCCGCGAAGATGATTCTGTTATTTTGCGCCCTCAACATTTTTGTCGTGTTGCTCGGAATTCGGCAGGCTTCTCAACTCTTTGACGGCGTTACCATGGCGAAGATCTTATTATACGGAGACGGGGCGCTTACCTCTTTTGGAATACTGTTGGGAATCGGCTATGTCCTCTTCATCGGTCCTTTCTTTCTATATTTAAAAAACACGGGAAGGGTCTTGGCCCTCTTGATTATCGCTTTCGCGGCATATCTGGCCTGGTCGGGCCACGTCGTCCCCGGCAATCTATGGATAATTCTTTGTGGCCTCGCGGGAATGGTCGTCGGGGTAACGGTTTGGCCGTTGTTTGTGTGGGAGATACGACCGAGTTCGAGCCGACGGTGGTTCACAGTCGGTGGGGCGCTTTCAGCGGCGGCCGCGTACTTCCTTATCAGCATTGGTTTGGACATTCATCGAGACAACCTCCCGGTTTATCTGTGGGGCGTGGCCAGCATCATCGCCGTATTTTATCTCTCGTATGGGTGGTTTTCTTCCATTCCGACGATCAGTGACTGGTTGCAGCTCCTGGGCCGGTATTCGCTCGTATCCTATCTCTCGCAGATGACGATATTCCGTTTAGCCTTGGGCGCGCAGTCCCATTTTGGGGTGGCCTTGTCTTACTGGTTGACCCTTCTGGCTGTCCTGTTCATGGTGAGTCTGATGGTCTTCATGCTCGACAAAGAGATTCGTGAGAGCAAGACCTTTCAAAAGTCGTATCGGCTCGTATTTGGGTGATCATGCTACTGCTGTCTGCAATAAGCCTTTCCATTGTTGCGCTGATAACGCTTGCGGTCAATCCCATTGCAGGCATTCCTCTTTTATTTATGGTGAAGCCGGTTGTCGATGCGGTCTATCTTGAGCCGCTTCTATTCGGGCTCCGTTTGCCGGAGTTGGTGGGTGGTTTGGCGCCGATGATTGTGTTTGTGCATATGCTATTTGTCGGCCCCGAGCGGGCTTTGGGTCGGATGCCCTTGAGGAGTATATGGATCGTTTATGCCGTTGATGTCTGTGTATTCTCAATGATCATCGCGTACGACCAAAGTTTCATGGAGGGTGTGAACATCTTCCTTCGGTACATAAATGGGTTTGTGGGCTTCTACATGGTGCAGGCCTTCTTTTACAACGATCCCGAAAAGAACCTGAGGAGGCTCTTACTGGCGCTGATCGTCGCCGGGTTTTTTCCAATAGGGATTGGTGTTTACCAGATGGCCACCGGAGCGGTCTGGAAGTCCGCATCAACGGAAGGTATCACCCGCTATATTGGATTGTACCATGATGCGTTTACGGTGCGCTTCTATGCATTTCAAACGATTTTCGCGCTGGTGTTGTATGGCGCTCTTTATGGTGGTCGAAATCTCTTTATCAAGGGAAGTGTTCTGGCCTATTGCGTCGCCTCAACCGTGGCGATGATCGGAGCCTACAGCAAGGCAGGAGTTGTCTCGTTGGTCATGTGGGTCACCTCCTGGGCCCTCCTGCAAAAGAAAATAGCCCTCTTCCTTCTGATCATCTTGTGCGGGGGTATCCTGGGGATCTATTATGCTCCACAAATTGCGGCCAATATTACTCAGATGTTCCATAAGGAAATCGGGGCGCTTGAAGGGAAAGTCAAGCTCGAGCGGACTTTCGCCGGCCGCTGGTATGGCTGGGAAGAGATGATCTCCCGGTGGGAGGAATTCAACTGGCTGAAAAAAGGATTTGGGTCGGGAGAAGTCGCCGTGGGAGCGCACAACGATTATCTGCAAATGCTCTTTCATGGAGGGATTTTCGGCCTCATGATCTATCTCTTCTTGTTGTCAGCGGTCGGGTGGACGATCGTCTCCAATTTGAGAACGAAAATTGACCCGATGAGCATTGCCGCCTTTATGCTCCTTCTGATGTGGTTGGTAGACGCGATCGGGTTGGTTCCCAGCTCTTATCCGGGGTATCAGTGGTTCGTATGGGGATTTATCGGGTTGAGTCTGCGTGTTCGTGAAGAAGTTGGACGAGCCGCCGAGCGGCCCGATCTTTCCCAGGAGGCCACCCTTTCTCGGGAGCTTCCCGGCGGGCTTGCGCTTCCTCCGGCGCTTACGGCCGAGCGGCGTTTTCCGAGTCTTTTACGGTGAGGAGGAGAGACGGCGAAATGAAGCGGTTGCTGTCTGTCGTGTACTTTCTTGCAATTCTTCTGAGCGTGGTCTTTTCCATACCGGCGTATGCCGAGATGAACTTTTCCGGGAAGCGGGCGATATTCGACGAAGGGAGCGGATGGGCTACCCGGGAAGGGGCGGATCGAACCCTCAAACGGATCAAGGAAGCCGGATTCAACGTATACATTCCATGTATATGGCATGGCCGCGGTGTGAAGTGGCCCTCTTCCCGTCTTTCGCGGTGGGATCCCGATCTGGCGGGTCGCCCGATCGAAGATGATGACCCTCTTCGATTCCTGATTGGAAGAGCCCATGAGATGGGGATCGAAATCCATCCGTGGTTCACTGTGGTTCTTCGGCAGTCGGACCTTCTCCCGGAACTGGCCAGTCCCGGGACGCCTGAGGATGCCTTCGACGTCCACGATCCGCGGCTCCACCAATTGATTGCCGATCTGGTAGCCGAGGTCGTCGCCCGATACGACGTCGACGGGATTAATCTCGATTATGTCCGTACGATGGGCCTTTGCGCAAGCGTGTCCTGCAAGGAAGCCTATAAAAAGAAATATGGAAGAGATCTGACCCTCGATTCGATTGCGTTTAAACTGACGCCGGGACGCTTCCCCGCGCTGCTTGAATTCCAGGAACAAGCCGTGACGTCGATGGTGAAAACGATTGCGGGGCGGGTGAGGGCCATCAACCCCCGGGCTCTGATCAGCGTCGACGCCATCCCTGGCGTGGCCGGGCTGGATCAAGGCCAGAACAGTATTGAGTGGGTGAACCAAGGGCTGGTTGACGTCCTGTTCCGGATGGATTATTACCGGAAGATTAATGTGGAGCTCACCGAATCGCTCAGAACAAAACTGAAAAATCCGGATGCGCTGTCCCTAATCATTTCCAACGTCTCCGTTCTGGAAGAAATGACCCCGGGCCAGGAACACTTTTCGCGGGATGGGAAATGGCTGGCCGAGACGGCTTCGATGATACAAGAACGATGGCCTCGGACGGGCATCAGCGTCTATTTCTATAAGATGTTATCGGAGGAGCAGATCCTCGCTCTGAGCAGGGGACCGTTTCGCCAGCCAACAAATGTGAAGACGAGGCCTTAACGCTCCATGCGTACAATGAGGTAGCAGTGATGAAATTTACGGTCCTTTCTCATGCCGGATTACAAGTTGAGCACAATGGCTGCTCGGTCGTAATCGATCCGTGGATGGTCGGGAGCTGCTACTGGCGATCGTGGTGGAATTTTCCTGAAGTTTCCATCGACCCGGCGTCACTCAAGCCCACGTATATTTATCTAACCCATATTCACTGGGATCACTTTCATGGCCCGTCGTTGCGAAAATTCAGCCGTGAGACGCCGATGTTGATTCCCAAGGACCGATACAACCGAATGAAGCGAGACTTGCATTCGATCGGCTTCAGGAATGTCACGGAAATTCCCGACAGCTCTGCCTATAGGCTGTCGGAAGATTTTTGTCTGACCCCTTACCTGTTTGGGGTTTTCACGGACTCGGCCGTTGTCGTTTCCTCTCGTCGAGTGACGTTGCTCAACGCCAACGATTGCAAAATCATCGGTCTTCCACTGAAAAGACTTCTGAAAGACCATCCCAAGATCGACTTTGTTTTCAGAAGCCACAGTTCCGCTAACGCAAGACTCTCTCACGAATATCTGGACGCCCCCAATGAAAAATTGGACGATCGAGAAAGGTACATGCGTTCATTCTGCAATTTTATGAAAGCCGCCCAGCCGGCTTACGCCGTCCCGTTCGCCAGCAATCACTGCCACTTGCATAAGGAGACGTTTCGTTTTAATGATTGGATCGTCTCACCGATC
>DATKAN010000039.1 GCA_035498035.1 Nitrospiria bacterium | reverse complement strand
GATCGGAGACGGAATTGCCTGGATTAAAGGACTGCCGACGGCCGCGATGGATGAGATCCTTCAACTGGAAGACGGCAGCCGGGCCCTCGTCTTCTATCTGGCCCAAGACTCGCTGGGGGCTATTCTCTTGCAGCAAACGGAACAGTTAACGGCCGGAATGGCTGCCTTCCTCACCGGCCGGCGCCTCAGCCTCCCCGTGGGGGATGCCCTGCTCGGGCGCATTATCGACCCGTTGGGGAACCCGCTGGATGGGGGTTCGATGCCGGACTGCAGGGGGCGACGGGATATGGAGGCGCTCTCGCCCCCCATCGTGGCGCGCGATTTTGTAAAGGAGCCGCTCTACACGGGCAACAAGATCATCGACACTGTGATTCCGATTGGGAAAGGCCAGCGGCAATTGATAATCGGCGATAACGGACTGGGCAAGAGCGCGTTGGCGATCGATGCGGTGATTAACCAGAAAGGCAAGGATGTCTATTGCATCTATGTCATCATCGGCCAGACACGATCGACGGTGGTCAACACGATCGAAACGTTGCGTCAGGCCGGTGCCGCGGCTCATACCGTCGTGCTCGTCGCCGAAGCGACGGCCATGCCGGGTCTGAAATACCTGGCTCCATTCGCCGGATGCGCGGTGGCCGAGGCTTGGATGCAACAGGGAAAAAATACTCTGGTGGTGTACGATGATTTGACCACCCATGCGCGTACGTACCGTGAGCTATCCTTGCTGCTGCGCCGTCCCCCCGGACGCGAGGCCTATCCGGGCGATATTTTTTATCTGCATTCGCGTTTGCTGGAGCGGTCCACCTGCCTGTCGGGCGCCCACGGCGGGGGCAGCATGACGGCCTTGGCCATCGTGGAAACCGAACAAGGGGAAATCGCCACCTACATTCCGACCAACCTGATCTCGATCACCGACGGTCAGGTTTATCTTGACCGCGCGCTGTTCGCCGCCGGGTATCTTCCGGCTATCGATATCACCAGGTCGGTGTCGCGGGTCGGCGGCAAGGCCCAGCATCCGCGCATCAAGGAGGAAGCGGGTCGGATGAAACTCGATTATCTTCAGTTTCTGGAGTTGGAGGTATTCACGCGGTTCGGGGCCCGCTTGGAAGCCTCCATGGAATTGAAGGTCAAACGGGGGCGGGTCCTCCGGGAAATTTTGAAACAGGGCCGTCTGTCCCCGCTGAGCATCGAGTTTCAAATGGCCTGGTTGGTCGCTTACAACGAGGGGCTTTTCGACGACGCGGACCCCGGCGACATTCCGGAGCGCTTGGACCGGCTGGCCGTTCGTTTGGCTGAAAGCAGACTTCAATTGTCGGACAGCCATGAAACCTGGGCTCAAGCGGTCTCCAGTTGGCTGAAACCGAAGGGTTCGCCATGACAAGGCGTCGGGAAATCGAACGGCGTCTGCGGGCCTTGGGCGACATCAAGGACATCCTGAACGCCATGAAAAACCTCTCGCTCATCGAAATGCACAAACTGACCCGTTTCCTCGCAACACAACAACGGGTCGTGGACGACATGGAGACGGTCGCGGCGGACTTCCTGAGTTTCTATCCCGACTTCCTGGCTGAACCGGAAACCCGCCGGGACGTTTATCTCCTGATCGGTTCGGAACGCGGATTTTGCGGGGATTTCAACGAAACCCTGCTTCCGGCGTTTGAGACCCAGCTCCGAAGGACCGCTCCGGAGAAGGTGGCCGTGGTTGCGGTGGGACGGAGGCTCTCGGTCCGGCTGGCGAATGAACCTCGCGTGGCCGCTTCGCTCGAGGGTCCCGCCGTCGTGGAAGAAGTGGAATCCGTATTGACCCGATTAATGGAGACGCTGAACAGCCTGAAGTCCACCCGCGGCGCGTTACGCCTGACCGTCTTTCATCACCATGCGGAGGAAAAAGGAACCACGGTATCGGTCTTTCAACCCTTTAAGCAAACGGAACGGAGGGGCCCTCGTTTTCCTTACCCACCGCGATTAAACCTGTCGCCCCATTCCCTCATGACCGAGCTGGTTGACCATTACCTTCTTCATCACATCCATGGACTGTTCTACGGCTCGTTGATGGCGGAAAACCTCCTTCGTCAACAACACATGGATCATGCGATCCGGACCATCGAACAGGACTCGTTCCAACTTTTTCAGACGCGCAACAGGCTTCGTCAGGAAGAGATCACCGAGGAGATCGAAGTGATCATGCTGAGCCTCGAGGCCCTGAAGAAGACCTGATCTCAGGGCTGAGGGATTGAACGACTCCCGGCTCGTAGGCCGCCATCGCGCCCCGCCGGAAAGAATCAAAGCAAGCTTCATCTCACTCAGATAGAATCTCGCGGGTCAACCGATCTTCAACCGTGATCCCCATGGTACCAAAAAAGTCCCGTGATCGATAGGGAAAAACACCAATCCCCTACGATGAAAAAAGCCGGGCCGGGCTTCCGGGTCATGCCCATCCGGCGGTCGGAATCCGGTTTTTTGAGACCGCATTCCGATATTATTGCTTCATCTTATTCTCCCCCCGTCCGGGTTCTTTCCCGCTTTGATTTTCCTGCGAGGGACGTGCGATAATGCGCCCAACGGCTTTGAACACCGGCCGAGATTCCGTCGTGCATGCGACGCCGGCTGAATCGGCAGTTCAGGCACAATGCGATTGAGCCGGCTTGCGATGCGCGGCTCGGAAGAATAAACAAGTAAGAGGAAGGAGTGAAAATGGCTAGTCCAGAATTAAAAAAACCGGGCTTTTCGGTAAACATCAAAAAGATACTTGTGCCCGTGGATTTCTCTGTCCAGTCGGAACGGGCCATCGTTTATGCCGGTTCACTCGCCAGGATGGTTAACGCCAAGGTCCTCGTTCTTCATGTCGTCGAATGGCCGGCTTATTGGGTCGAGACATCCTTCTTTCCTCCCGGGTTTCGGTCCAAGGATCCTTTTATGGATTGGAACCAAACGCTGCGCGAACGGGTTGAGACAGAGGTTCAGGGCTTGAACAATAACGGAATCAACGCCGAGGGACACGTCCTTACGGGCGAACCTTTCAAAGAAATCGTAAAATTTGTTCAAGAAAACAAAGTGGATATGGTGGTCATGGGCACCCACGGCAGGAAAGGCTTCGCTCATGCCTTTATGGGAAGCACCGCCGAAAGGGTGATTGAGCGCGTCTCCTGTCCCGTGATCACGGTCAAAGCCGAAAAAGCTCTTCGCCTGGCCCCGGAGAGAGGAAAAAAAGGGAAAGCCTGATCCCTTCCACACGAGCAGGAAATGCGGAACCGCTATTCACACACCCACTCACGGGCGACGTGGAATTCACTGTTATTAAAGAGACGGATCCGTGCGGGCAGCAGGAAAGCAAATGCCTTCACTGCTGCTCGAATCCAGTCCACCTCCGTCACCACGGCAATTTTTTCCCACGATGTGAGGTGCTTCAGGCCGATTTTCATGTCCTCCCACATCGCGGCCGCTTCAAATCCGGAGAATTCCGTGCCGAGATGATAGAGAATCCGCATCTTGCTATGTTTCGAGAGCGTCCTTTCGACCGAAGGAACGATCACGGCCTCGTAATCGGCTGCCGTTACAATGCCCTTGGCCCTGAAACCCAACACATTGTCGGGAAGGTCCTGGATCTGCTCAATCATAATTTCCTCCTTAGAGTTGTCGCGCCGATCGAGAAGGAAGGAACAAGTCCTAAGCCCCCACCTCCCGTTGCCTCATTAAGCGGTAGGCCCCTATTTTGACCGCATCGTTGAAAACGAACCACGCCAGCGCGTAGGCCCACATCCAGACCGCATATTTCCAACCGATCGGCGTGATCAGAAACCCGTACACGGCGATCAAGGTGCCGAGGATCTCGGTGCCGAAGGTGGCCCCGAACAGGAGGGGGGAGGGCCAGGGGCGCTGCCAGAACCATCCCCGGGCGCGTGTAATGTACAGTGTGCTGTGGCCGGCCACGATCAGTTTCAAGAACAGCAGGCTGCGGATCATGTCCTCGGAAAACCCGTACTCCTTTTTTGTGACCGGCAGGGACTCGCCGGTCAGCGAGGACTGGTCGATGAGAAGGTAATCGCCCTGAAGCAACTGGACGTCGGCGGGCACGATGTTCCCGATCCTGAGCTTGATTACGTCGCCGGGCACCAGCTCCCGCGCCGGGATGGTCATGAATTTCCCGTCGCGCAGTACGATGACTTCGGCGGTCAGGCGCTGTTTCAAGGCTTGGAGCGCATTCAGCGCCCGATGCTCCTGGAAGAAATCCAGACCGGCGTTTACCAAAAGCATGATGGCGATGATGACAAAATCATCCCACTTCCGGACGACCGCCGAGAGAAGGGCCGCCGCCTCGATCATCCAGGGGATCGGACCCCAGAAGCGGCGGAAGACGCGGTGCCAGAGCGGCTCTTCTTTTTCCGCGATCTCGTTGAAGCCGAAGCGGCCGATGCGCTTGTCCACCTCGGCGCTTTCCAAACCGCGCGCGCCGTCCGTCTGCAACTCACGGATGGTTTCGTCGATCGTCTGTCGTGAATAATCGTCGGTGTGCTTGTTCACGTCAGCCACACTTTAAATCACGGAACACGGACGCCGGCCCTCACCGCGGGCTCGAATTCCGGCGCCATCTGAAAAAACGGACCCGTCGTTTCCCCGCGGCACATGAATCATTCTCCGGCTCCTCAGCTCCGCTGTTCGCGTACCGGCATGCTGAGCTCGTTCTCCGGCGAGTTTTTGCATGAGCGAGGTCGATTCCGGAATCGAAACCTCTCTCATGTAGCGCACGTCCCGCCGTACTTATCTCCATCGGTTCATCCCGACGTAACCCATCCTAACTTGGAATCGCGCGAGGCGATCAAATTATACAGCCAGGCGAAGATCGCGCCTCCGATCGAACCGTCGATCAGGGCCCACGCCAGACCGATAAGGCTGCCCGCGGGACTGACGGAGTACCCGCGATAAACCCGTCCGATGAACATCGCCTCGCCCGTGGCCCCGTCAAACGCCATGATCCACCAGGTCAGAAAGAAAAGACCGAATCCCCAGATCAATCCAAATGTCAACGCGAAAGCCTTTACATTCAATTTCATGAGATCCTCCCATTTATATTCCCTTACAATCTTGACGAACGGTCTTCATCGCTTCGTCGCGATCATCGTTTCGGATGGGATCCCGAACGGGGTTCCGTCCCCCGCGATCGCGGGGCTTCCACGGGCAGCAATGTAAGCAGCCGCCGGAGAAACACGCCGACGTCTCTCGGTCCCCGGACGGCATAGCGGGCCCACCCTTTTTTCCCCGGCGGCCCAACGGCGATTCCGAGACCGATCTTCCGGATGGCGCGAAAGGCATCCTGATCCGTTTCGTCGTCCCCGATGTACAACGGCCACCGACCCTGGAACTCCGGCTGGCGCAGAATCCAGGCGACGGCGCTTCCCTTGTCCCAATCGATCGGCGGGCGGATCTCCCAGACCGCCTTCCCCCGGCCCACCCGGACCTGCCCCCGGCGCCGAAGCGGCCTCAGGCACCCGGCCAATAGCCGGGCGGCCCTCCGTCGGACGGCGCCGCCGGCCAGGCGGTAATGCACGCTCAGGGTGTAGCCCTTATCTTCGATGAGAATACCCGGCAGGCCTTTAAGACCATCCCGCAACCGGGTCCCCAGGGACCGCAGCCGACGCCGCCAATCCTCCTCGCCTTCCATGCGGTACCGCAAACCCTCTCCGTCTATTTCCAGCCCATGGTTCCCCGCGTAAACGATTCCTTTAATCCCCACACGGAACCTGATATCCGAGAGCGATCGCCCGCTGAGAACCGCCACGGGAACTCGTCGGGAGATCCGCGTCAGCAGACGACGCGTTTCGGACTTCAGCCAGGCCTGATCCGGCCGGGGGGCGAGGGGCGCCAGCGTGCCGTCAAAATCCAGAAAAAGCGCCGGGGATCCGTTCGGCTTTGCCCGCCTTAACAACCCCTCGATCGGTCGGACTGAATTTTTCATCGCTTATCCGGAGGCCGCCGTCATGGCGGTCAGGTTGTTTCCCATCCATTCGCGGATATCGTGCTTCCGAACCGATTCCCTCATGCGGGTGATCCGGATCCGCTGCTGCTCGACGGGCATCTCGATCGCCGTCCGGATCGCCTCGGCCGTGCCTTCCACGTCGTAGGGATTGATCGGCAGGGCCCCGTCGAGATCCTCCAGGGAGCCGGCCATTTCGCTCAGCAGGAGCACGCCGGGCTCGTCGATCTTGGAAGCCACGAACTCTTTCGATACCAGGTTCATCCCGTCGTAAACGGAGCTGACCAGACAGAAATGGGCCAGCCGGTAATAGGCGACGACCGACGCGTGGCTGAGCTGTCCCTCGATGTATTCGATCGGCCTCCAGCCCGGGCGGCCGAACCGCTGATTGATCTCCCGGACGCTCGCCTGAAGAATGTCCCGGTATCCCCGATAGGGCTCGCTCTCGGCGCGGGTGGGCGCCGCGATCTGGATGAAAAGAAAACGGCCGTGATATTCCGGATAACGGCGAAGGAACTCTTCCAGGGCCCAGAGGCGCTTGAGCAGTCCCTTGGTGTAGTCCAGCCGGTCGACCCCCAGTCCGACGATCGTTTCCGGTCCGATGCCCAGACGGTTTTTGATATTCGCCATCCGCTTCACCGTTTCCGGCGAACGCGCCCGTTGTTCGAACATCCCCAAATCGATGCCCACGGGGATCGCGGAGACCGTGGTCTCATGTCCGCGGTACCGAATCCGTTCCTTCGAGATCTCCGAACCCTCGCCCAATTCCCGTTTGACGCACTCCAGAAAATTTTCGCGATACCGGTCGAGATGAAACCCGATCTGATTGCAGGCCAACAGTCCTTCCAGCAGTTCCTTTCGCTGCGGGCAGATCCGGAACACGTCGTGCGCCGGCCAGGGGATATGCCAGAAAAGCGCAACGGTCAGATCCGGACGCCGCCTTTTTAAAAACGCCGGACAGAGGGCCAGTTGGTAGTCCTGAACCCAGACCACCCCGGGCTTTTCGTCGAGTTCCTCAAGGATCGCCTCCGCGAACCGCTCGTTCACGCTCCGGTATCCCTCCCAATAATTTTGGCGGAAGACGACCCGATCCAGGGTCACGTGGCACAGCGGCCAGAGAAACCGGTTGGAATATCCATGGTAGTACCGCTCGACCTCGTCGGCCGTCAACCAGATCCGGCGCAGCGTATAAGCGGGCCGGTCGGGCGGCACGCGAACCCGGTCCCGCGAGTCCACGGCCAGGCGGTCGGCGTCCCCGCTCCCCCAGGCCACCCAGGTTCCATCCATGGTTTGGAGCAGCGGATCCAGCGCGGCCGTAACGCCCCCCGCCGGCCGCATCCAGCGTGTTCCCTCCCGCGACCTGCGGTGGACGTAGGGCTCCCGGTTTGAAACCACGATGAAGCGCCTTCCACCGGTCTGGAGCCGTTCAGCAAGGCGCCCGGAAGGTCCGCCGTTGTTATCGTCATCGATCATATCTGGATCACGCGCTCCCCCCGATGTTCCAGGGCCGCCCATAGGGCCAGGTAGTCCTTCGCCTGCCGTGTGATCAGAAAATTTCGCCGGACATGCTCCCGGCCCATCTCGCCCATCTTTTTTCCCAGCCCGGGATTATGCAGCAGATGGCGGATGCGGTAGGCCGCGCCCTCGACCGAATGGACCAGAAAGCCCGTGACGCCGTGGTGGATTTGGGAGGGAATCCCTCCGACCGCCCCCCCGATGACCGGCTTCGCCTTCCAGAGCGCCTCCGCCACGGTCAACCCGAAACCCTCCCGCGTGGATTTTTGTAGGACGACCGCGGCGGCCCGCTGCAGGGCGTTGATCAGCCGGTCGCTGAAGGGCGGCAATAACAGGATCCGGATATCGGGATCATCGCGGGCCTCTTCACGAACGCGGGCCAGGATTCCTTCCCCCTCCGGATCGTCCGTCGCGGTTCCCCCGGCCAGGATCAATCGGCAGTCGTAATACCGCTTCACCATTCGATAGGCCTGAACGACGCCGACGGGGTCCTTGAAACGGTCGAAGCGGGAAACCTGGAGCAGGATGGGTTTGTCCCGGGGAATTTGATGCGCCTCCAGCTCCGCCTGGATTTCCGGATCGCTCAGGTCCCGATTTTTCTCGCTCAAGGGATCGATGGAGGGCGGCACGACAAATTGCGGAACGGCCAGCTGCTGGGCGAACTGGGCCCCCGAGAAAATTGCGGCGTCGTACCGGCCGACGTCCGCCGCAAGCCCCCGCCAGACGGGCGGATGCGGATGGGACACGTCCACATGGCAGCGCCAGACCCACAGGCCGTTCCTGCGATGCTCGATCAGGTGGACCGGTTGCGGGTCATGGATGAAAACAAGGTCGGCGTCCAGATCCATCTGTCCGGCGTTGGCCTCGTTAACCTCCCGATGGATTTCCCACATCCGGGGGCTCATCTCGACGGCCTGGCCTTGAAGACCGTTGTGAATCTGTTTGGTCACCTCGAAGAAGGATTGATCGCCCTTGATCACTTCCCACCGGGCCGAGACGCCCAGGTCGCCGAACAGGGCGATCAGGCGATGGAGAATTTCCGCCACGCCGCCGCCGACGGAGGTCGAGTTGACATGGAGGAACGAGCGGCCGCGGAGCCTTTCCCCCAAACGGGTCAATAACCGGATCTCATCCGGCTCGGCGATGCCGTTGTATTCGGAAAGGCCTCTCAACGCACACCCCTCGCAACGGTCGGGCGAAGCAGGGTTAAAATCCGATGGCGAAGTCCTTCGAGACTGAGCTGGTAGGGGTCCAACCCGCGGATCGCCTGCGCGAGGTCCGGACGATTGAGTTCGGAACCGATCCAAACCGAAAAGTCGTCCGCCGGACGCCGCAGACGGAACCGCGCCTCAAAGAAATGGAAGTAGATGCTGCTGGTTCCCACGCGATCGAGCGCTTCTAAGAACGCGGGCAGGGTCTCGGCCTCGAAGCCGGTTTCCGCGATAATCGTGACCGCGTCGTTGAAGAAGAAGGCGTCTCCGTCTCGGGCCGGCCGGGGCGCGGGGTTCTCCCCGAGATACGACTCGATGATCTCGATCAGGGCCGCGCGGACCTGTTCGATCTCGGAAAAGGCGTAAAGGTCCAGGTTGGCCAATTTTTCCGCGAGGGCGCTTTCCTCGAGGCTCCGGGCGGCCCATACGGCAAAGTCGTTCGGGTATTCGGGCGTCTCGACGGCCGCCTTCAGGAAATATTGGTGCGTATGGTGGTAGATGACGCCCGGGTCCACGATACGGATCAGGGAGAGCAAATCGGAGAGATCCTGGGCCTGCCTTCCCGTCGGCTGGATCAGGCTCGTGCATTCAAAAAACCGGAACGGCCGCTTCGCCCGACTGTCCGTCTTCCCCACGGGTCACCTCGCCGGTTCGTTCCGCTTCACGTAAACCGTCCGGGTCGGAAACGGGATCTCGATCCCCTCTTGTTTAAACCGTTTAAAGATTCTCTTCCGGAGCTCGTGCTGGGCCAGGTATTGATCCGTAAATTCTTTCACCTGGCAGATCAGCGTGAAGTCCAGGGAAGACTGACCGAATCCCGGGATGAACCGGACAAACGGCGCTGGTTCCGACAGCATCCCCGTAATTTCTTTCGCGCACGCCGTCGCCTCCTCCACAAGGACCCTCTCCACCTGCTCCGGATCGGAGGCGTAACTCACGCTGACGGGAATCTGGAGGGACATCGGCTGCTGCGGCAGGTAAAAGTTGGTCACGACGCTCTGGGCGAGCTTGGCGTTGGGGATGATCACGACGTTGTTCGGAAGCATCCTCAGCCGGGTCGACCGCCATCCGATATCCACCACGTACCCTTCCTGTCCGGTCTCCAGCTTGATGAAGTCTCCGACGCGGACCGACTTTTCCATCAGGACATGGACGCCGGCGAAGAGGTTGCCCAGGGTATCCTGGAGGGCCAGCGCGACGGCGAGTCCTCCGACGCCCAGAGCGGTCAGCACGGGCGTGACCGAAATCCCAAGCGTCTCCATCAAAATGAGGACCCCCGTCGTGATCACGAACACCTTGATCACGCCCTGGGTCAGTCCCGTCGCCTGGATCGGGATCTCGGCCTTTTGGATGGAATAAATCGCGATTCTCGAGGCCAGGTTGGCCGCAACGAGCGTGACGGACAGGATGACCAGAACATGCAGGAGCTTGAAGGCATAGCCGATGGCGTCCTTGGGAAGCTCGGAGGTCCCAAGGGCAACATACAGACCGATCGCCGCGATCCAGAACACGGAAGGCCACCGCACGGCCTGGAGAACGATATCGTCAACGGCGGTTTTCGTGATCCGGGACAACCGGGCGAGGATATTCATCCCCCACGCGCGAAGCAGCAGACCGGCCGCCGTTACGGAAATGAAAATGACCAGCGGCATCGCCACTCGTTCAAAAATGGCGTACGACATCGGAACCTCCAATTTTCAACCGGCTTAGAAACGATCGGATAAAGAATGCCCTATGGCGATACGGGTTGAAACCGATGCGATGAACCCGGGGAGAAACGGTACGAACAAAAAGAAAACGCGCCTCGGCGGATTCCTCGAACAATTAAAGTATAATGAATCGCAAGTTCGTTCGCAATATTTTATTCGCATTGCCGGAAACAAATGAATACAATACACCGAGAGTTCACTGTCCCATGACCCGGAATAATCCCATTATGGAAAATGCCCCGTGTCGCTGGCGGGCCGGGCTTTCGGCCAACGTCCTGCTGCTCGGCGCGGTCAGTTTCCTGAACGATTCGGCGTCGGAAATGATCTACCCGCTGCTGCCGTTCTTTCTGACGTCCGTTCTAGGGGCCGGCCCGGCCGCGCTGGGGATCGTCGAGGGCATCGCGGAATCCACCGCCTCGCTCCTAAAATTGGCGTCGGGATTCATCTCGGACCGCGTCCATCGCCGGAAGAGCTGGGTCGCCGGAGGGTACTTTCTGTCCAACGCCGCGCGTCCGCTGATCGGTCTGGCCGGTTCCTGGCCTGCCGTTTTGGTATTGCGATTCTTCGACCGGATCGGGAAAGGCCTTCGCACCTCGCCGCGGGACGCGTTGATCGCCGAGAGCACCCCGCCGGACTACCGCGGAAAGGCCTTCGGGTTTCATCGTGCGGCCGATCACGCCGGCGCGGTCGTGGGGCCGCTTCTCGCCACGCTTTTCCTCGACGTCTTTATCCTGAATATAAAGACGGTCTTCCTGTTGTCCGTCATCCCGGGCGTCATCACGATCGGCGTCCTTTGGGCCGGGGTCCGGGAAATCCCGGCCGAAGCGCGGCCGACCGCGCGGCCCGAACCGCTGCGGATCCGGCAGGCTTGGCGGGAAATGCCAGGGACGCTTCGTCGATTCGTGCTGATCCTCTTTCTTTTCACGCTCGGAAACTCGACCGACGCCTTCCTTCTTTTAAAAGCACAACAACTCGGCGTCATTGTCGCCTATCTCCCCCTCCTGTGGGTCGTTCTCCATATCGTCAAGATGACCAGCTCGGTTCCGGGCGGCGTCGCCTCCGACCGGTGGGGAAGAAAGCGGGTGATCGTCGCGGGATGGATCGTCTACGCATTGACCTACGCCGGTTTTATGATCGCCGATTCGGTCTG
This sequence comes from Nitrospiria bacterium, assembly GCA_035498035.1. NCBI lineage: Bacteria > Pseudomonadati > Nitrospirota > Nitrospiria > Nitrospiria bacterium. Next base: position 5,300 of record DATKAN010000039.1, on the reverse strand, counting down.
GGAGACCTGGACGCTGTTTGCCGTCTACGGGCTTTATTTCGGACTGACGGAGGGCGTCGAGAAGGCTTTAATCGCGGATTTTTCGCCGGCCCATCTCCGCGGATCGGCCTTCGGGCTGTACAACCTGATGATCGGGGTCGGCGCGCTTCCGGCCTCGTTGCTGTTCGGATGGATCTGGCAGTCGTTCGGCTCCGAGGCCGCCTTCGGAACGGGGGCGGCCTTCGCGTTGGCGGCAAGTATTTTGCTTTGGCGTCTCCCGGTGCGAGGATGATCCGTTTGCCCTTTCGGTTGCCGGTCCAGGAGATTCTCCCCGCGTTGCGCGAGACGCTCGCCGCGAATCCTTCCGTCGTTGTGACCGCCCCACCCGGCGCCGGAAAGACCACGGTCGTTCCGCTTTCGTTGTTGGAAGAGCCGTGGCTTGCGAATCGGTCGATCCTGATCCTTGAGCCCCGCCGTTTGGCCGCGCGCGCGGCCGCCGCGCGGATGGCCGATCTTCTCGGCGAGCCCGTCGGCGAGACGGTCGGCTACCGCATCCGCTTCGACGTCAAGGTTTCGGAAAAAACCCGCGTCGAGGTGCTGACCGAGGGCATCCTCACGCGGCGGCTTCAATCCGACCCGGGATTGGAGGGCGTCGGGCTCGTGATCTTCGACGAGTTCCACGAGCGGCACCTGCATGCGGACCTGGCCCTGGCGCTATGCCTCGACAGCCGACGGATGCTGCGTGAGGATCTGAAACTCCTGGTCATGTCCGCGACGCTGGACGCTCAGGCCGTCTCCGCGCTGCTGGGCCGCGCGCCGGTACTGAGCAGTCCGGGCCGCCTTTTTCCGGTCGAGGTTCTTTACGCCGCCCACGACCCGCGCGATACGGAAGCCCGGATGCCGGAGACCGTGCAACAGTCCGTGCTCCACGCTTTGAGACATGATCGGGGCGACGTGCTCGTATTTCTGCCCGGGGCCCGGGAGATCCGTCGGACACAGGAAGGGCTGGAGAAAGCCCTGACCGACGGGCCGGTCGACCTCTTCCCGCTCTACGGCGATCTCCCCTGGGAGGCGCAGGACCGCGCGATCCGTCCCACGAAAGGGGCGCGTCGAAAGGTCGTGCTGGCCACGCCGATCGCCGAGACCAGTCTTACGATCGAGGGGATCGGCGTCGTGATCGACTCCGGTCTCGTGCGGGTCCCCGAGTTCGATCCGCGAACCGGGCTGACGGGCCTGACGACGGTGCGCGTGTCGCGCGCCTCGGCCGAGCAGCGCGCCGGGCGGGCCGGGCGCCTCGGCCCCGGCGTCTGCTACCGGCTTTGGAGCGAGGCGGCGCAGCGCGGACTGACGGAACGGCCGATCCCAGAAATCCGCGCCGCCGATCTGACGCCGTTCGCCCTGGAGCTGGCGCAGTGGGGTGCGCGCGACCCCGAGACCTTATCGTGGCTCGACCCGCCGCCCGAGGGCGCGCTCGCGCGGGCGCGCATCCTGCTGGCCGAGCTTGGCGCGATCGATCCGAACGGCGCGATCACGCCGGCCGGGCGTTCGATGGCCGCGTTGCCGGTCCATCCCCGTCTCGCTCACATGATCCTCGAGGCGGACGCACTCGGCCTCGCACGATTGGCCTGCGACATCGCGGCCCTGCTTTCGGAGAGAGACCCGCTCTCGGTCGGGCGGAGACAATCGGCCGATTTTCTGATCCGCCTCGAAGCCCTGCAGGCCTTTCGAACGCGCGGAGGCGAGGGAGCGATGTCGTTCGGGGCCGATCCGGCCGCCTGTCGGCGTGCAGAGCAAGCGTCCCGGCAGTTTCTCCGGCTGATTCAAAGCAAGGATCCCGGAACGGCGAAGGTTCTCGATCGAACCGGGTTGCTGCTGGCCTTCGCCTATCCCGACCGGATCGCGCAACAACGCTCGACGGGGGATGTCCGTTACCTCCTCGCTTCCGGACGCGGCGCCCGACTGCCGGGGTCGGAGCATCGGATGCGCCCGCCCTACCTCGTTGCGGCCAGCCTTGACGCGGGCGAGACGGAGGGGACGATCCATCTGGCCGCCCCCGTCGAGCTCGACGCGTTGCGCGAACATCTTGGGTCCCGATTTCGCACGGAGGACGTCGTTCGCTGGGACGCGCCAACGAAGAGGATCATCGCACGGCGCGAGGAACGGCTGGGCCAGCTCCTCATCGGGGAGGGCGCGATCCCCGCACCGGACCCCGAAAAAGTCCTCGCCGCCGCGCTGGAGGGCGTTCGATCCCACGGCCTCGGGGCTCTCCCCTGGACGCGCGAGTCGCGGGATTTTCAGGCGCGGGTGCTTTCGCTTCGACAATGGCTGCCTCAAGAAAAATGGCCCGACCTGTCCGACGGCGCGCTGAACGAGGCGATCGAAGATTGGCTGGGTCCTTTCCTAGGCGGCGTAAAACGACTGGAGGATCTGGCCGGGCTCGATCTCCTTGCCATTCTACGGACCCGCCTGGACGGAAAACAGCAACGGCGCCTGGAAGAGGGCGCGCCGACGCATCTGACCGTTCCGAGCGGATCGCGGCTGCGCCTTGAATACCGGCCGGGCGAGTCGCCCGTGCTCGCCGTAAAGCTGCAGGAGATGTTCGGACTGGCCGACACGCCCCGCGTGGCCTTCGGGAAGATTCCCGTGACGCTTCATCTCCTCTCGCCCGGCCGCCAGCCGATTCAGGTCACCCAGGATCTGCGCGGATTCTGGGAGCGGACCTATGCCGAGGTGAAGAAGGAATTGAAAGGCCGCTACCCCAAGCATCCGTGGCCGGATGATCCGTGGAAGGCGGCGCCCACCGCCCGCACAAAACCGCGTCCGCGATAGCATTTGGGCACGTTGCGGTCTCGCGTAAGTCATTGTCAAAGGCGATTAGCTTTATCTCCTTGTTCTGATTCTGGAAGAATGAGACAACTGCTACTTGGGATAACAGTTGATTTATTTCCTCTTGACTAACTTTACGAGTTCCGGTATATTCCCGCTTGATTTATGGTTGACTTGGGCATGGCTTCTGACTAAGTTCACAACGAGGCCGCAATCCCCAAGCCGGCATACCGAGATAGGCCATTGTCATGAATGTACATATTTCTTCCGCTTCTCCAATTCCAAGCCCCTCTGCTGCGCTTTCCGATCCATTCCTAAATAGCCTTACAGGACCGAAAAGAAGCGTTGGATCTATCCCGCATTACAAAGACGGACAAAAGTCATGAAACCATGTCTAAGATATAAACTTTTAACCACTATTTTATTTCTTATTTTCATCGTGGCTCTCGACCTTGATGGATGTTTGAGTAATCAAGACGGCTTGTTAAGTCCGGAATCGACATCGGAAATCCATGGCACGGTCGCCTTCTATCATTTCGACGAGACGAGCGGCAGCACCGCCATCGATTCGTCCGGAAACGGGTTCAACGGAACCATCTTCGGCGCAACCCGCGTCTCCGGAAAAGTGGGGCAGGCTCTTCAGTTCAGTTCGGCAGGAAGTCGTGTCGAAATACCCGCGCTAGGAAATGTTTTTCAAAACCAGGAAATTACTGTTGACGCTTGGATATACCCAACGACATTGGATCCCGGATCTATATATGAGATTGTGAGCCCGTCCAATGTAGGACTGGCCCCTTTCGGATTTCAGATAAACGATGGAAAGGTCGAGTTCTTGCTTTTCGACAACGGTGGCATTTCACAAACCATGATCAAATCCACCGCTTCCCTCAGTTTGAACATCTGGACCTATGTTGCCGTAACTTTTAACGGCTCCGATGCACGAATTTACATCGACGGATCTCTGGACAGCACTTCCTCAGTCGCGTTTGCGATTCAAAGAGACGATAATATACTTTATGTTGGAACTTTGCCCAATTTTCCAGGCATTTATTTGAATGAATTTCAGGGCCAAATCGACGAATTGCGTATTTCAAATGTAGTTTTATCAGATACCCAGATCGCGGATTACTATCAACAGACGAACCTATAAAATCAATTAAAGAGAATTACCCAAAAACACAAGGATGCCCAATCCGTGAAGAGACTTCTTTTGGCCGGGATCTTAGGTATTTCAATCTTGATCAGTCTGGATCGGACCGTTTCAGCCAAAGAAGGATTTTATTTAGGCTTGAACGTTCCTTACACCACGGTTCAGGGAGATTTTGACGGCTCATCAGAACTGACCGGGACACAAGAAGCCATAGCTATTCCGGTGATTAAAGGAGCCTTCGGCATCGGCGTGGTGGCCGGCATCGGTATTGGTGAGTCATTTGCGATCGAAATAGCTGCTTCGGACAGTGTCCATAATGTCGAATGGCTTGGAGCCCATGGAAACGGGGATCAACGGTCCCTCGCCCTGCTTCTAAAACACAGTTTTTTAAGGACTGAAACCATTCAACCATTCATTACGTACGGAATTACGTACAATCAGCTAAATTTAAAAGATGCCGCGGTCAATCTATCCGGCAGCATCGGTGACGCAACATTAACCGGATGGGGGATCGACTTCGGTGTTGGTGGCGACCACTATTTCACCCCCTATATCTCGGCCGGTGGAACAGTTGTTTACCATTTAGTCGAATATAAATCCGCCAAAGGAATTAATGAAAGCGGCAGTATCGACAACGGGGTCAATGGAAGCGGACTGGGAGTTGTATTAAGCGCCGCTTACCATTTCTAATGTCCTGGTGATCCGTGGAACGCGGCGCCCACCGCCCGCGTCAAGCCGCGTCCGGGGCGGCAATGACCCATCCTCCCGAAAGGTTCTTCGGAGGTATTCCCCCCCTGACAGGCCTCTGCCTCCCACTTCATGCCGATTCTCGCGAGCCGTTCTTTCGGGTTGACTTTTTGCGGTCCTTGAGAGAGACTGTTCAGCGGGCCCGCCCCGGAGCCCCGTGCGGCCGGCCGCTGGCATTTCCTCTATCGAAGGCAGGAGGACTCCGCCATGAGCAATGCCTATCGGATATTAACATCGGGCCTTTTAGTCGAGGTGTTTGTGGGAAAGATTACGAAGGAGGAGCTCTTCGAGCATGAACGCCGACTGTCGCAGGACCCGAAACTTCCTTCCGCGCCCCACGTCTTGGTCGATCTAACCCGCGCCTCCCTCGAGCCGACGATCGACGAGAAAGAACTCCAAGAGTTCGTGGGTCTCTATCAGCTTCACCGCGACAAAATCGCCGGGGCCCGGGTGGCGATTGTGGCGGGAAAAGAATTCGAGAAAGCCAGTCGGTACGGGCGCTTGGCCGGGCGGGAGAAGATTAATGTGATCGTGTTCATCACGATCAATACCGCCTGTGTATGGCTTGGCGTAAACGAACTGGAGGTTCGGGAATGGG
>DATKAN010000038.1 GCA_035498035.1 Nitrospiria bacterium | reverse complement strand
GATCTGCCGCGCGACGTGGTCCACGAAGTCAAGCGGCGTGTGATCGATTCGATCGGCTGCGCGCTCGGGGCGTTTGATTCCGACCCCTGCCGTATCGCCCGTACGGCAGCTCGATTTGTGAAGAGCCGTTATCCGGCGACCGTCCTCGGCACAAACCATACCTCCGCGCCCGACCTGGCCGCCTTCGCCAACGGGACGATGATCCGTTATTTCGACTACAACGACACCTATCTGTCGAAAGAGCCGGCCCATCCCAGCGACAACATCGCGGCCGCGCTGGCCGTGGCCGAGGCGGAAGGCCGGAACGGCAAAAACCTGATCACGTCCATCGTGATCGGTTATGAGATTCAATGCCGCCTCTGCGATGCGGCCGCGCTGCGCACGCGGGGGTGGGATCATGTCACCTATGGTCCGTTGTCCACATCACTGATGGCCGCAAAACTGATGGGGCTCTCGGAACCAGAGATGGTCCATGCGCTCGGCCTGGCCGGGGTTCCCAATGTGGCGATGCGCCAGACGCGCGTCGGGGAACTTTCGATGTGGAAAGGCTGCGCGTTTGCGAATGCCGCGCGGAACGGAATCTTTGCGGCGCTTCTGGCCAAACAGGGAATGACCGGCCCGGCGCCGTTGTTCGAGGGGGAAAAAGGGTTCTTCCGACTGGTCACCGGCCCGTTCGACCTTCCGACGCTGGGAGGTAAGGGAACCCCGTTTAAAATCCTGAATACGTATATTAAATTTTACCCGGCCGAATACCATGCACAAAGCGCCATCGAGGCCGCGCTCCTTCTTCGGAAAAAGATTGATCCAAAGGATATTGGTGCGATCGAGGTCAAGACGTTTGACGTCTCGGTCGAGATCATCGGGAGGGATCCCGAGAAATGGCATCCCCGCAGTCGGGAGACGGCGGATCACAGTCTGCCCTATCTTGTCGCGGTGGCCCTCATGGACGGCGCGGTCGGGCTTGATCAATTTACGGATGCGCGGATCGCGGATCCACGACTCCGTGCGCTGATTCAAAAAGTGTCCGTTACGGACGATCCCGAATTTAACCGGGCCTATCCTGAGTCGATGCCGAATCAAGTCCTGGTGAAGACGGTCGACGGACAGTCTCATTCTCTCAAAGTCACCTATCCCAAGGGACATCCGAAACGTCCGCTGTCGGACAACGAAGTGGAGGCGAAATTCATTTCACTGACCGAACCGAGGCTTTCCAAGAAACAGATCCGAAAAATCCTGGATCGGCTTTGGAAGTTGGACACCTTAAAAAAGATGGACGATCTGCTCTCGCTTTGCGTCGTCCCCGTCAAACGAAAAGGACAGCCGGCATGACTTCCGCTTCGCAATTACGCAAGCGACTCGCTCAGGGGGTGGTCGTCGCCCCCGGCGTGTTTAATGCCATTACGGCCACGATGGTGGAGCGCTCCGGCTTTCAAGCGGCTTATCTCTCCGGAGCGGGACTGACAAACGGAATGACCGCCATGCCGGACATCGGACTCCTGACAATGACCGAGCTTGCGCAGCAGACCGCCTACATCACCTCCGCCGCGCGTCTCCCCCTGATCGTCGATGCGGACACCGGATTTGGCGGTCCGCTCAGCGTGGCCCGAACCGTTCGCGAGCTGGAACGCGCCGGCGCCGCGGCCATCCAAATCGAAGACCAGCGAGATCCGAAACGATGCGGGCATCTGGCCGGGAAGCGATTAGTCCCGGCCAAAACGATGGCCGAAAAGATCCGCTCGGCCGCAAAAGCACGGAAGGATCCCGATCTCATCATTATCGCGCGGACGGACGCGCGAGGGGTGGAGGGGTTGGGGGCCGCGATCGACCGGGCCCGGCAATACCGCGACGCCGGCGCGGACATGATTTTTCCTGAAGCACTGGAGTCGGCCGCGGAATTTTCCAAGTTTGCGAACCGTGTTAAGGGGCCTTTAATGGCCAACATGACCGAGTTCGGGAAAAGTCCGTACCTGTCAGTTCGGGAGTTTGACCGGATGGGCTATCGCTTGGTTATCTTTCCGATGACGATCTTCCGTGTCATGATGAAAGCGGCCGAGTCCGCGCTGCACGAACTGAAACGAGGCGGAACCCAACGGAGTCTATTAGGCGAGATGCAAACGCGGAAGGAACTGTATGAGCTGCTGGATTACGAGCGGTACGAAAAGATGGAGGAAGAAGTTTCACGCGGTCAATCGCGAAGACGATCCCGATAATGTGTTCCCGCGGTCCGACCCGAACCTGTAACCAAAACGGTACAAGTAAATAATCGAGAAGAGCGACGGAATGGGATGGAGGTGAAAAGAGGAAGGTTTTCAGAAAAACGATCAGATTGGCAACCGGCGGCCGTCTTCCCAGCTTCACGTTCCGAAGCCTCTAAGGTTGAAGATCGGGAAATTCCGTTGGCTCTTAAGCGAAAGGATGAACGCTATAAAAAATGTTTAAAGGTTTCTTACGAACCCTTCTTAATCTCCAGGATGACCTGTTTGGCAATCTCTTTCAACGTCTCGAAGATTCCCTGCCCTTGCGGAGCGACCGCTTCGAAGGAAGGGACTCCTTTGGGATTTAACGCTTGATTTAGTTCATCCAACGAAACGGCACTGGGGAGATCGCGTTTATTGTACTGGACGACAAACGGAAGGTTGTCCAGATTATACCCCTGTTCCTGGAGATTCCGCCGCAGGTTGTCCATGCTTTCGATGTTTGCCTCCATCCGTTCCGCCTGAGAATCCGCCACGAACACCACGCCGTCCACGCCTTTTAGAATCAACTTTCGACTGGCATCGTAGAACACCTGACCGGGAACGGTGTAGAGATGGAACCGGACCTTGAAGCCCTTGATGTTTCCGAGCGCCAGAGGAAGAAAATCAAAAAAAAGCGTCCGCTCGCTCTCGGTGGCGAGGGAGATCATTTTCCCCTTGCTGTCGGGGTTCGTCTTTTTATAAATGTACTGAAGATTGGTCGTCTTCCCGCCGAGTCCGGGACCGTAAAAAACGATCTTGCAGTTAATCTCGCGTGCTGAATAGTTGATAAACGACATGCCAACCCGTTCCCCGGTTAAACTCCAACCGATTGCGTGAAATCAGCCGAACAACTTTTCAATATCATCTTCCGTAATCTCGGCAAAGGGAGACTTCGAATCTTCCTTGGACGGCCCGCCGGCCGCTCCGGCCGGGGCCTTGGCCTGATCCACTTTTTGCAGGATCTTTTGCAGGATTTGGCCCAGGACCTCCACGCTTTTTTTGACCCGAAGACGCACCAGCCCCAGCGAAGACCGTTGGTCGAAGATCACCACGAGAATCACCCGGCCGACCAGCGAAATATGAATATTGTCCCGCTCCCCCTCGTGAAACAAGATCGAGAAATCCTTCTCGCCCAGCAGCTTGGCCATCCCGCCGGTCGCGGCGATATTGCCCGCCGTCAAAGAGGCCAAAGAGGTTGTGTCCAGGTTATCCGTTTCGCCGATCGCCGAAATCAACTGACCGTTCTTGTCGACCAGAAAGGTGACCTTGGCATTGGCCTGTTGATGAAGCCGACGGAGTTCCGCGTCGATCTGCTTGAACTCCTCTTCGTACATGATCAATCCAGGATCGGGCATACTTCAACCTCTCCCGCGGTTTAGAAAAATCTATGGAATTATAGAGGAATTAGAAGGAGGTTGCAAGCGTCACGACAAGGGCGGGTCAAGGTCCGGAGGGATTCTCATCCCATACGGCCCCCTCGTCTAAGAATCCGCCCTCCTCTTCGGAGGCGCCGGAGGGCTCCGTCAACTGGGCATAGTGGCGGGCCCATGTGATATAGATATTTCCGCTGTCGCGCATGGCCGAACAGGCCTTCGTCCACTGCTGCAGCCCTTGCGCGTCGCCGGCCTCCCGCAACTCCGCCGCGCGTTTCTCAAAAACCCGGTTGACATTTTCGATCGCCCGGGTCACTTCGAGGATGGACTCCCGGATTTCTTGTTGATTCACGGCGGATTTCCTGAAGCCTTCGGCGGGTTAACCGGCCATCAATAGGGAATCAATAACGGCGCCGAAGAACGAGGTTTCGAAGTTATGATGATGGTGCAGGAACTGCTCCAATACGAAGCGGCCCCGTTTGACGGAATCCTTCTGGTCCGACGGATCGGTCGCCTTCAGGAATATCCTGGCCGCCTCCCGATAACGGGCGAGGCCCTCTTTCGTGAGAAGATCGATGCGCGTCCCGTACGGGGTATTCCGATCGTCGATGCGAACGTCTTCCCCGGCGATGGACAGCGTCAAATGCTCTTTTTCAATATACCGACCTGCAATCTGAATATAGTTCTTCTCTTCCGCACCGACGGGCCGGTTTCCTATCCGATATTCACCGTCCCGCAGATGACGGACCAGCGCGTAATCCTTCCCGATCGTGGTGTCCCGGACCGTGATGAACCACTCGCCCTTCTTTGCATCCCGGATAAAGTAAACCGAGAGAACTCCGATATTAAGTCGAAAGATCGGCGACTTAAACCGGTATCGGACATTTCCCATCCCCCCGATAAAGGCGTGCTCGATACTCTTTTCGGATTCGAAGAAGAGCCGGCACTTGAAAAGGCCGTCCGCGACCTCCGTGACCTGACCCGCATCGGCCAACTGACGCAGATAGGACGACACCTGCTCCACGGCCTGCGCCTGCTTCTGCGGATCTTTGGGGGATTGCAACTTGAGAAGCTGGACCAGATCTTCAACCGAGAAGGCCCGATGGGGTTCTCGTTCCAAGGCCCTGAAGACGAGGTCCTTTAAACTGGGCGGCGCGGTGCTCGGAGCTTGCGGTTTTGTCGTTGTCTCCATGATCTCTCCCAATCCACGAGGAATCAAAACCCAAACGGCAGGGACGCGCGGGGGCTTTGCGGTTGGTGGTCGTAATCACCCTTGATAGGCTTGGCCGAGCGCGGCCGCTTCCGCCTTGTGCTTGTCCAGCATAATCTCGCCGGTGGCCCCATCGACCGGAGCCATGATGATCGCGTTGTGCTTGGCGGCGTCACAAACCACAACGCAGAGTTCGCATCCTTTGCAGCGCTCAATGACCACAAAAGCCTTCATCTTCCGCGTATCGAGCTTGATGCAGTCAGCCTCCGGGCAGTACATGATACAAAGCCGACATCCTTTATTGGCGACACACTTGTCATCTTCTACATACGCGATATTATACACGGCATTGATCCTCTTGTTAGACGGCCATGACCAATTTCTGGCTCTCGGCCCAGGCGGAGGCCACATCATACGATTTCTTGATCGTGGCCATGTTTTTCGCCAACAACTGCTCTTTCTTGGCAAACTTCTTTTTGATCGCCTCATCCAGCGTGGCCGTTCCCCCGGAGGCCACGTACTTCTTGCCGAACCGGTCCTGAATCGCCTGGTCCACCGCCTCCATCGTCACCACTTTGGAAATGCCGGTGACCGCACCGATCATGGCCATATTCGTGGAGAGCTCGGTCCCGGCGATCTCCAGCGCCATTGCCGTGCCGTCAAACGTGTAGACAGACACGTTCAATCCTCTCAGATGCTCTTTGTCCTCATCGTTCAGCAGGTCCGAATTGGAATTTATTATCAGCAATCCGTTCTTCTTAATGCCCGAGTAGAACGGAGCGGTGTAACTCTTCTGGAGGGTAATCACCTGGGGGTGGAATACCATGATAATATCCGGATAGACCAACTCTCCCCGATCATAAATCCGCTCGGAGCCGATCCGGCAGTAACTCTCGGCCGGGGCCATCCGTTTTTCGGCTCCGAAAAAGGGATTGGAGATCGAAAATTTCCCGTCCTTGTTTGCGGCCATCGCCATCACGTGGGCCGAGGTTACTACTCCCTGCCCGCCCAGTCCGGACATTCGAATGTTAGTGCGCTTCTTCAACATGGTCGTACCCCCTATTATCTGTGGGGGCCCATGCGGATGGAACCTGACAGGTCCTCCGATGCCCCCATACCCCGAGCCTCTCGCGGCAAAGCCGCGAACCGGCTCCTTTTTTTATGCGGCCGGCTGGGCCGCCGTGATGGCTGCGGTCTTTTTCTTCGCCTCGATGTCGGCCAGGTACTGTTTGGCCTCATCGGTGATGTACTCTTTGTAGTTGAAGCGTTCGCCCGGTTTCTCGGAGTCGCGCATCTCTTGTAGACCTTCCATGCTGTTCTTGCCAATCTCGAGAATGCAGGGCGTATACATCTGAATATACGTCGGCCCCACTTCGCGGGCCAGCAGCACCGCATTCTTGATCACCTTCTCGACCAAGGAAGGCTTGCTGACTGTCAGGTTGACGACGTAACAACAGCCCGATTCCCGTGCGATCTCGGGCAACCGAACCTTGTCGAACTTCTTGCCCGTCGGAGCCATTTTGGCCACGAAACCCTTTCGCATCAGACCGGATTCCTGTCCGCCCGTGTTGGCATAGAGCTCGTTGTCAAAACAGATCGTCGTGAATTTCTCCTGTCGGAACCAGGCCTGCAGCGTCATGTCGAGGCCGATGTCCACGGTCGCCCCGTCGCCGGCCAGCACCACCACGTCCTTGATCCTGTCCGGGAATCGGACGGTCAGGGCCCGCTTAAGCCCACTGGCGATCGCATTCTGGTTGCCGAACAACGAATGGATGTTATGCACCGCCACCATGGGAAAGACGAGGCTGGTGCAGCCGGTCGAACCGACCATCACCGTGTCTTCCGGATTGGGAAGCGAGGCGAGGATGTATCGGAAGGCCATGGATTCGGGGCAGCCGGCGCAAAGCGAATGTGCCTCGATCAACTCCTTGCTGTTCCCGATGTCCTTCCACCCGCGGTCTTCATTCCCGTAGGTCGACTGCTCGACCAGATCGCGATACTCCGGCGGCATGATGTCATAGAACTCCGGACAAATCTGAATCTTTTCTTTGCTCATGACGCTTCTCCTTATTTTCTCTTTAATCCGTTAGAAATCAGCTGCCCCGTCCTGCCAGTGTCGCCACGTGCCGACCCAAGGTTTTCTGGATCTCTTCCGCGATGACTTCCGCCGGCATCGTCATTCCACCCGCCACATGGGGCCCGGCGATAATTCGATGGTTATTTGGAAGGGCGGCCTTCAACTCCTGAGCCAGCCACCCGATGACATTGAACTCAGGCACGAAAATATGCTTGGCATTCTTTGTGGCCTGACGCAATTCTTCAAACGGGAAAGGTCTCAGGCTTTTCACCTTTACCAAGCCAACCCGAATACCCTGATCTTCCAGCAGACGAATCGCTTCCCGACCCTGGGACACGGCCGTCCCGGATGCTACGATCAATATCTCAGCATCTGTGTTCTCGGTCTCTATCAAACCCCCGATCAATGGGATCGTATGTTTTCGAGATCGCTCACAGGCCGACCGGGTTTCTTCCTGCCAGGAGGCATGAGTCATGTAGCTGATGTAATTGGACTTCATAATAAAAGGATCACGCATCATGCGAACAGGCGGGCATTCCATATCCATGCAGACGACCGGCGAACGATAGGGATCATAGGGGGGAAGGCACATTTCCGGCGGCGTTAGCATCACCGTGTCCTTGGTATGGGTCACGAAAAACCCGTCGCAGCAAAGCGCGAGGGGAAGATGAACGTCGGGTTGTTCGGAAACGATGTAGCCCATCAACATCCAATCAAAAAAGTCCTGGGCCGTCTCTGCATGCCACACCAGCATCCCTGTTCCTAACAGAAAGTACATCTCCAATGTGTCCGGCTGGATGCTCAGGGGCGAATTGATGCCCCGACAGGTCACAATCATCTGGATCGGCAATCGCGCCCCCACCCACATGGGGAAATTCTCGAAGGCCCGCATCGTGCCCGGTCCTGCCGTCGTTGTAAAAACCCTGGCCCCGCCGAATGCCGCACCGGCGCACTGGCTCATCACGGCAAATTCGCTTTCGCCACGCATATAATCGGCCACATATCCTTCCGCGTACAGCTCTCCGATCAAGGCAGCCGCTTCGCTCTGGGGCGTGATGGGATAGGCCACCATCACATCGACGCTGGCCCGGCGGATGGCCTCCTTGATCACCTCGCTACCGGTATAAAAAGCTGCGGTACGAGGGGCCTTGAAAAAGAGATCGTTAGGGTCGGTGTAGGTCTGGCCCTTTTTGTTTTGTTTGCCGATCAGGCTTTTCTGGGCTTCGGAAAGTTCGTTTGCCATGGTTAGCCTCCTCCATCGGATAATTTTGCAAATGCGTTGTCCCGGTGTCGTTCGTCCCCGTTCCCGGTCGTCGACTCGGCGGGTCGGACCCAGGGGGTCCCTTTGAGTTTGCTGACCCACTCGGCCAATCGAAGGATCTTTTCGGGCGAAGTATCCCGGATCGTGAGATTGGCGTCCTCATGACCGGCTTGGGCGCAAAGCGCAATCGTAAAACAACTCGTCCCGCCCCGGATAATCTTCAGAGAAAGATTGGCCATGTGACAGTGAACGCCGACAAAGATGCAGACGTCTTCCTTGTTGTGCCAAATTGTCAGGTTGGGGTGATTGGGGTTGATCTCCACCTCGGGATTGATCTTGGGATACTTGGGCCGATAGTCGGCCATCGGGATGATCCGGGCCGGTATAACATCGGCCAGGACCTTAATGGCCTTCGCCTTTTTGGCGGCTTTCTCGTTCCAGTTCCAGAGCACCAGCGGTCCCGGATGAATGGTGGGATTCTTCGCCTCGATCAACTTCCGGGCCGCAAATTCGAGCGCCGCCTCCTCCGAGACGATCTCGCCCTCGATGTGGCCCTCCCCGGGCTCCGGAAGAACGATTCCCATCCGGGCGGCGCCGGGAGTAAAATAGGCCTCGGGGCCCGCCATCACTTTATATTTATCCGACTCCATAAGGCATCCTTTCTAAGGTCCCAGGAATAACCCTGTTCAAACGTTTGTTTCCGGGTTTCTTCGTCAGGGTTGTTATGTAATTTAAACGCGTTCCGCATCGTTTGTCAACGCCTTTTTAGCGTCTTTTCACCGAAACTGAAACAGGGTGTTCCATTTTTATTGCCAAGTGCCTCTGGCGACCGTTTTCCTGAATATGGCGAAGGATTTTCTCGACCCCCTGCGCCGTCCATTCCTCCGGATAGGGTTTCGCAATCACCGAAAAGATCTTGGGCACCCGGTGAATTTCCGGAAAGCTCTCCGCGCCGGTCAGAGCATCCAAGAAAGCGGCTTTGACACAAGCGGCCAACACCCCCAGGGGTTTATTCGGCTCCTCCGCCTCGATGACACCAATGGTCTTGGCCTCTTTTAATGCCGCCACAACGGAACCGGCCGGGAAAGGAACCCCGTCAATCACTTGGAACAACCCCAACCGGATTCCGGTATGACGATGGACCCGATCCACCGCCATGCGCAAAGAGTCTTCCCACGTTTCACGCGTGATAAATACCGTATCCGCATCCATCAATCCATAGGACTTGATCAGGTCATCCCCCCTCCACACCGGGGTGGGTGAAACCCAGGTTATGGAGTCTTCTTCACCGTCCGCCGTATTCCCGGATAACCCGCCATCCATTGGAACGGCGGTCCCGCGAATCAACCGGAACTCATTGACCTTGTCCGGCGAATATCGTTCCATGACCTTCAAAAATTCTTCCATCGAAAGTTGAAGCACGGCCGCCATGGCTGGCCACTTTGTAATCGGCAAAGGAGCGATGCCATATTCGAAATTGTAAATCGCAGAAACGCGTTTGTAGCCCAATGATTCAGCCATTTTAAAAGGGCTGATCTCCTTCTGAAGCCGATAGTGCCGCAGCCATTCTCCAAACGTCTTGAATTGCATGGAATTTCAATCCGAGTTACTAATTGTATGTAACAATTTAACACGCGATGTGACCTTAGTCAAGCGGTTTTTTAGATAAAATTAAGCCCAATAAGAATAGCGACTTATGCCAGTTCGCGGCGGCCTTCGAGGGATTTAATGAGGGTGACTTCATCGGCGTATTCTAAATCCACACCGACCGGAATCCCGTAGGCAATACGCGTCACCTTCACCCCGGTGGGTTTTATGAGGCGGGTTAGGTAGATCGCAGTCGCCTCCCCTTCGATGGTCGGATTGGTGGCGATAATGACTTCTTTGGTCTCGCCCAACTTCAACCGGTCGAGTAGAGATTGGGCTTTAATTTCGGCGGGTCCTCGGCCGTCCAGGGGCGAAAGACTTCCGACCAGGACATGGTATAACCCCTTGTACTCACCCGTGCGTTCGATGGCGAACAGCGTGCTCGCCTCTTCGACCACCAGAATCCGGGTCCGATCCCGCAAGGAATCGGTGCAGAAGCGGCAGACCTCCGCTTCGGAGATGTTATTGCACCACCGGCAGAACCGAAGGCGTTCCTTGACATCCAAGACCGCCTGAGCCAACCCATGGGCCTCCTCGGCGGGCATCTTTAGAAGAAAAAAGGCCAGGCGCTGGGCCGTCTTTCGACCGATGCCCGGGAGTTTCCGGAGTTCTTCAATGAGTCGGTCGAGTGGGTTTTGAGACATTACTTTCATCGGCAAATTTCCCCTAAATAAGGTTACGGGAACAGGCCCGGTATCTGGATTCCACCCGTCAGGGTTTTCATCTGCTCGGCCATGAGTTCCTGTGCCTTGCGCCGCGCCTCATTGACGGCCGCGAGAACAAGGTCCTGAAGCATTTCGACCTCCTGCGGATTGACCACCTCCGGATCAATCTTGATCGATACGATCTCCTGCCTTCCGTTTGCGACCACGGTCACCATCCCTCCGCCCGCGGTGGCTTCAACCGTCTTTTGACCGGCTTCCTCCTGAAGCCGGGCCAGTTTTTCCTGAAGGGCCTGAGCCTGTCTCATCATGTCCCCGAATTTAGTCATATCTTCCTCGTTGAAAGTAACGGACTGATTCAGCCGGTTTAGGGTTCTTTAATATCGATCACTTCACCGCCCAGAATATTCAGGGCTTCTTTGACCAACGGATGGGCCATGCTTTCCTGCTGGATCCGCTTGCGCTGAAGTTGACTTTGTTGTTCGTGTTGGAGTTTGAGTCGTGTGCGCTCGGCGGCCGATCGTTCCCGGCGAACCACCTTCAATTCAACCGGTTTTCCGAAAACCTCCCGGAGCGCCGATGCGATGACCGCCTGGGTCTCGTCTTTCTGGATGAAATCCGCAAAGACAGCCGCTCCCTCGTCATAGCCGATCACCAAAATATCTTTTTCATTCCCCGGGATCCATTCCTGGACAACCCCTTTCTCCAGATAGGAGCCAACGTTGGGTCTTTCTTGGAGGAGTCGCTTCACGACCGCGCCCCAGCGCTCCAAAGGCAATCCCGGTCTGCCCGATTCTTCGGAATTGATCTCGATGGGCTTGACCCGGGCCGGTCCGGGTTGGGGGGGCTGAACTTCGGACTTCGGATCCGGATCGGTCGTCGGGCTGGCTTGAACCTTCGGCCCCGCGGCCCGGACCTCCAACGGCCCGGCTATGGGGACTCGGGTGTCTTGGCTTGTGGTACTTCCATCCTGGAGAGACCGTTCGAGATGCTGAAGCCGTTCCAGCAACCTTTCAAACGATTCAAGAGGTTGAATCTGGGTGGCGCGAATCACGGCCATCTCTAGAACAAAAACGGGATGGGCCGCTCCCCGAAACGACTCCAAGGCCATGGAGAATACACCAAAAAGCCGTTGCATCTCCTCGAGGCTTGCCCAGGAGGAAAGCTGCCGGATTTCTTCCACCTCTTCCGAGGACAGATCGATCATCTCCTCCGGCGCGGCCGTCGATTTGGCCATCACCAGGTGACGGAGATATTCCAGAAGCTCCCCGGTAAACTGCCGGTAGTCCATTCCCTGATCGGCCAGCTCTTTGACCCGTCGCAGCGCCTCGGACGTTTGGCGGCGGAGGATCGCCATCACCATGGACATCAGCAACTCTCGACCGGCCGCCCCAAGGATCACCTGAAGGTCCTGATCGCTCACCTCTTTGCCGCCGTAAGCCACGCCCTGGTCCAAGAAGCTCAGCGCATCGCGCAGGCTGCCGTCGGCGGCCTTCGCGATCATGCCCAGGCCGGGCCCTGAGATGCGGACGCCCTCCTCCCGAATGATGCGCTCCAGCTGGGCGATGATCTCCTGGCGCGTGATGCGTTTGAAACGAAAATGTTGGCAACGGGACAGGATCGTGGAGGGAATTTTGTGATCTTCCGTCGTGGCAAAGATGAAGATCACATGGGACGGCGGCTCTTCCAGAGTCTTCAACAAGGCATTGAAGGCCTCCTTCGTCAGCATATGGATTTCATCGATAATGTAAATGCGGTATTTCCCGGCCATGGGCGCGTATTTCAGGACCTCCCGCAATTCACGCACCTCATCGATCCCGCGGTTGGAGGCCCCGTCGATCTCGACCACGTCCGGCGACTGGCCGCCGGTGATGGCCCGGCAGGAAGGACAGTCCTGGCACGGGGCAACCGTCGGTCCTTTGACCGCGGTCTCGCAGTTTAAGGACTTGGCCAGAATCCGGGCCATCGTGGTTTTGCCCACCCCGCGCATCCCGGAAAACAGATAGGCATGCGCGATCCGCCCCTGTCGAATCGCGTTGGTCAGGGTTCGGGCGACATGGGTTTGTCCCACGACCTCTTCAAAGGTTTGGGGACGCCATTTGCGGGCCGAGACTTGGTAGTCCATAATTAATATGAATCCCGTTGCAGCCGTAGAGACATTGAGAGCCGGTCCGACCGACCGGCAATCGAACATTTGAGCCATAGATAGCGGACCGCAATGCGAGCCATATCCAATGTTCCATTCTCTACGGCTCCATTGCTCTGGAATTTTGCGAAGCAAAAATTCAAGGCCAGGCGACCTGCGGCACCCAGAAGTATTTGCTTACCGTTGCTTCCTTCCGGACCTGGCGGGGTTTGCAAGCTTCCGTCGCACAGGGCCCGGCCTTTTTAAAACGATTTACAATTTACCAAAATTTCCCGCCCAATCGGGCAGATCGCGAATGGTAAACGGACCGCAATGCGAGCCATATCCAATGTTCCGTTGTCTATGGCTCCATGGCCCTTAATATTTGCGGAGCAAAAATTCGGAGAGGGAGGGATTCGAACCCTCGAGGAAGCTTTTGACCCCCTACACGCTTTCCAGGCGTGCCAGTTCAGCCGCTCCTGCACCTCTCCTTTTTTAAACCATTTACGATTTACTATTCACCATTCACCAAATTTTCCGCAGGCACCTTAATTCGTAAACAGTAAAATGGGAGAAAATTTTCCTGCGGAAAATTTTGGCGGAGAGGGAGGGATTTGAACCCCCGGTGGAGTTTCCCCCACAACTGCTTTCGAGGCAGTCGCCTTCAGCCGGGCTCGGCCACCTCTCCATAAAAATTGCTCCGCAATTTTTGGAGCATTGGAAAATGGATCAATAGACGATGATGAAGGCTTTGCCGTTCCAATGCGGTCTATGGCTCCATCGCTCCATTTTCTTCCCTGCGATTCGCAAAAAATTTCTTCAGAACGGATTGACATTCCTCCTGCAGAACACCGCGAACGACTTCGATGCGATGATTCAGTCGAGGCTCTCTCACGATTTCAAACACGGAACCGCATGCGCCGGCCTTCGGATCTTCGCAACCGTACACCAGGCGGTCGATGCGGGCCAGCATCAGCGCGCCGGCGCACATGGCGCAGGGCTCCAGGGTGACGTACAGCGTCGCGCCCGTCAATCGCCAGCGGCCAAGTCTTCGAGCCGCCTCGCGAAGGACCAGCATCTCGGCGTGAGCTACTGGATCTTGCAGCCCCTCCCGCAGGTTGTGTGAACGCGCAATGATTTCTCCATTATGGACCACGAGCGCACCGACAGGAACTTCGCCATTCTCCATCGCCCGACAGGATTCTTCTAAAGCCAGAGACATGAACTTTTTGTCCACATTAATCATGGTTGAGCAATAGAACAATAGAAAATTGACCGCAATGTGAGCAATATCCGATGTTCTATTGTCTATTGCTCCATCGCTCTGAATTTTTGTCCGCTCAAGGCGGACAAAAATTCATGCGCCCGGAGGGATTTGAACCCCCGGCCTTCTGATTCGTAGTCAGACGCTCTATCCAACTGAGCTACGGGCGCGATGCATCCACAATTGAAGCAGGGGCGTACGGCCGTACGATCCGGTCATCACGACGCCGCCACGCTGTCGCGCAGGGTGATGCTATACCGCTCGTGCTGAAACGGGTGCACCGCCGGGAAGAGTTGGAACAGCCAACCGTTGAAAACCTCTTTGCCGTCGTCCAAGATCCGCACATGTACGGCGGGGTTCTTCAACTCGTTCGAAGCCGTCGTAAACGACGACCCTTCGATCTTGAGATCGGGCAGGAATTCCTCCGCCTGGACCACCAAGGTGGAGGACGGAATCGCCAATTCCCCCCCCAACTTCACGACATACTCCTGTGCTTGGTTCGCTTTCTTGTCTTCGACCTGAAGCTTGACAGCCGTCCACTTCCCTTTCAGGGCTTCCGGAACCACGGTCGGGGCCGTGCCCGAAATGGGGGGAACGTCCGTCGGGAGGGCTTGTCGGGAAACCGAGGGCGGTGCGGCCTGGGGTTGAGGAAGGGCGGTCTCCTTCTTCTGACAACCCCCCATGATAATCACGACGGCCAAAATCCCGACAGCCGTCTTTCGAAATTTCTTCATCCACCCTCCATGGCCTTTAATGAATGCTCGAGTGTATTCTAAGGAAAACCCAATACGATTGCAATGAAAAAAGCCGCCTTCCGCGCGCGTTACAATCGATCGCCTTGACGCCAGGCTCGAGACCTGTTAAGATAACATCAGCCCCAAATCTGCTTGGGGTTTTTTGTTGCCCAATCGACGAACCGAAAGGATTGATGATCAAATGACTGTAGTTGCACGGCGAACCGACCTACGAAATATCGCGATCATTGCGCATGTGGACCATGGAAAAACGACCCTTGTCGATCGTATGCTTCAGCAGGGCGGTGCTTTCCAAGCGCATGAGACGGTGGGGGAGCGGGTTTTGGATTCGAATGCCCTGGAGCAGGAGCGCGGGATCACGATTCTCGCCAAGAACACCGCGATCCGTTACAAAGATTATAAGATCAACATCGTCGACACGCCCGGCCACGCCGATTTCTCGGGGGAGGTGGAGCGGATCCTGACCATGGTGGACGGCGTCCTGCTCGTGGTGGACGCGTTCGAGGGCCCCATGCCCCAGACGCGATTCGTACTGCGAAAGGCGCTGGAACTGGATCTCCAACCGATCGTCGTCATCAACAAGATCGATCGCGCCGATGCCCGACCGGTCGAAGTTTTAAATCTCGTATTCGATCTGTTCATGGAACTCAATGCCACCGATGAACAGATGGATTTCCCGGTCGTGTACGCCTCGGCCAAGACCGGCGTGGCGAAATACGCGCTGGGGGATCCCGGCTCCGATCTGATCCCCCTGTTTGAAACGATCCTCTCCAAGATCCCACCGCCTCCCGCGGAGGAAGCCGCCCCCCTCCAGCTTCAGATCACCATGCTGGACTACGACAACTACATCGGTCGAATCGCCCTCGGTCGGGTCGTTCGGGGGAGGATCCGGCTCAATGAAATCGTCGCGCGGGTCCGCCCGGACGGGCACGTCGAGACCGGAAAGATCAGCCGACTGATGGGGTTCGAGGGATTAAAACGGATCGAAATCCTTGAAGCGCGCAGCGGCGACATCGTGGCCGTGGCCGGGCTGGAGGATATTCAGATCGGCGACACGGTGGCGGATATGGAAAAGCCCGAGCCGCTGCCGCCGCTGGCGATCGGCGAGCCGACCATCTCAATGCTCTTCATGGTCAACACCTCTCCGTTTGCCGGACGCGAGGGGAAATTCGTCACATCCCGGAACCTCCGGGAGCGTCTTTTCAACGAATTGCGCTCGAACGTTGCGCTACGCGTGGAGGAGACCGACAGCATGGACGCCTTCCGGGTTTCGGGCCGCGGGGAACTGCATCTGTCCATCCTGATCGAGAACATGCGCCGCGAGGGCTACGAGCTGGCCGTCTCGAGGCCGGAGGTCATCTTCAAAGAGGTCGACGGCCGGCGGATGGAACCCATCGAACAGGTTTACCTTGATGTCGAAGAATCCTACGTCGGGATCGTGATGGAGCGGCTAGGACCGAGGCGGGCGGAGCTGAAGAACATGGTCAATCACGGCAACGGCTGGGTTCATCTCCTGTTCGAAATCCCCGCCCGCGGGCTGTTCGGCTATCGAAGCGAATTCCTGACCGATACGAAGGGCACCGGCATCCTGAACCAGATGTTCCTGAACTATCAGCCCTACCGGGGCGAGATTCCGACGCGAAATCGCGGGGTGCTGATTTCGATGGAAGAGGGCGAAGCCGTCCCCTACACGATGGACAATATCCAGGAACGGGGCTCGCTTTTCGTCCGCCCGGGCGACCGGCTTTACGAGGGCATGATCGTCGGCGAGAATTCACGCGCCGGCGATATTGTCGTGAACCTCTGCAAGAAGAAACACCTCACGAATATCCGTTCCTCGGGCGCCGAGGAAGCCATCGTTCTGACTCCGCCGAGGCTTCTGACGCTCGAGCAGGCGATCGAGTTCATTTCGGACGATGAACTGGTCGAGGTCACCCCATCCTCCATCCGCCTCCGGAAAAAACTCTTGTCCGAGCACGACCGCAAACGGGCCCGGAACAAAGCCGAGTAAAACCCAGCGAGCCCCTCTGACCAGACGCGGATTATTCCTGGGCGTAGATGACGATCCGGTCTTTGCCCTGACGCTTGGCCGAGAACAGCGCCGCATCCGCCGCGGTCACCAACTCCTCGACCGAATGCCCGTCCCAGGGAAAGGTCGCGAGACCGACCGACAGGGTGATCCGAACGGTTTTGTTCTTGAATGCGAATCGGTGCTCCGAGATAGCGGCTCGCAGGTTTTCAAGATGAGTGAGGATCGCCTCCGTTTCGAGGTCCGGAACCAAGGCGATAAATTCATCTCCCCCATAGCGGCCGACCTCCCCGAGCGGGCCCAGCCGCTCGTGCATAATCCGGCCGACGCGCTTGATCAGAAAACTTCCGGCCAGATGCCCGTGCTTCTCGTTGACGCCTTTGAGGCCGTCCAGGTCCATCATGAGGATGGCGACTCTCGATTGGCTGCGTTGCGCTTGTTTCAGCCGCCGTTCCGAACGCTCGTAGAAGGAATTGAGCGAAAGCAAACCGGTCAGTTCGTCCAGTTCCATCCGTCGCTGAATCTCCTGCTGGTACCGGTGGTCGGTCTCGTCGTGAAAGGTGAATTTGAGCATCGTGTTGCCGACCTGAATCTTGTCCCCGTCCTGAAGAAAGGCCTTTGAAATCCGCTCCCCGTTGACAAAGGTGCCATTGGTGGAATGCAGATCGACAATGACGTAATAGATCGCGTCGCCGTCCTCCGCTTTCTGCCGGTAGAGTTGGGCGTGACGCCGAGACACCATGGAGTCTCTCAGCGCGATTTGAGCCTCCACGTCCCGACCGATGGTTTTGTCCTCTTGGTCGAACTGGAACACCTTGCCGAGATCTCCGCCCGCCATCACGATCAGCGCGGGGGTCCCGCGGCCGGGTCGGACCCGGGAAGGCCGAAGGGTTTTAATGTTTACGGTCTGGGTCTGATCCTGTTGATCCATGGTATTTTTTGTGACGCCTCCCTGCGTCCTCACCAGCCGTCAGAATAGCCTTTCTGAACTGCCCCGTCAAGCAAAAGAGAGGGCGTTCGAAATTCCTACTCGATCAACATCAGGTAAAGATCGTTCACATTGGTCCCCGTCGGTCCGGTCTGGATCAATCCTTTGAGTTTCTTGAAAAAGCGGTAGGAATCGTTTCGAGCAAGAAAGCGATCCGGATCGAGGCCCATCCGGGCGGCCCGGAACAGCGTCGTATCATTTACCACCGCTCCGGCCGCATCCGTCGGGCCGTCGCGGCCGTCGGTCCCGAAGGCCGCCAGCGTCGTTCCATCGAGCCCGGCGATCTCCTTGGCGGCCGCAAGGGCCATCTCCTGGCAGCGGCCGCCTTTTCCGCGGCCCGCCACGGTAACGGTCAACTCCCCGCCCGCGACAAGGCACGCCGGGGCCCGAACCGGTTTCCCGATTCGATGCACTTCCCGTGCAAGCGAACCGAACAGCTTGGCGGCCTCACGGGCTTCCCCCTGCAGTTTGGTCGTCAAAACAAACCCATTCATCCCAAACAGGCGGGCCTGATCCGCGGCCGCCTCGATCGCGCTACGATTATCGCCGATAATGACGTTTTTCACCCGTTGAAATAACGGATCCCCGGGTTTCGGTGTTTCGGGTCGGGCCCCACGACGACCGGCCGCAAGATATATTTTCACTGCACGCGGCGTCTTGGTCCAGAGACGGTATTTTTTTAAAACCCCAATCGCACCACCAAACGTCGTCGAATCCGGCGCGGTCGGGCCGGAGCCGATCGCCTCCAGCGGACTTCCGACCACGTCCGACAGGATGAGCGAGACCACGCGAGCCGGAAGGCACCGTGCGGCCAGTTGTCCTCCTTTGAGCCGGGAAAGGTGTTTCCGGACGGCATTTAGTTCTTCGATCGTCGCTCCGGCGCGAAGGAGCCGGTCGGTGATCCTCTGCTTATCCCGGAGCGTTACCCCCTCTGCCGGATACGGCAGCAAGGCCGAGGCCCCGCCGGAGAGCAGAAACAGAACCAGATCATCCGGGGTCAAACCGGTCACAAGATCGACCATCCGGGCCGCAGCGGCCAATCCGGCTCGGTCGGGGATCGGATGAGCCGCCGAGAGGATTTTAATCCGCTTCAAAGCCTTGAACCGCCCGTCTTTAGAGACGACAAGACCCCCGGTAATTCGCGAACCGAGGAGGGACTCCACGGCCGCCGCCATCGCCGGGGCGGCCTTTCCGGCGCCGAGGACGATCAATCGGCGGCTCCCGTCAAGCTCATAGGAATATTCTTCGGGCTGATTCGCTCTTAGATCACTGACAACGAGGCGGGATTTTTTAAGCCTGAGCGACCGGTGGACGGCCGCGGCCGGATCGGCGGCCTTGAGCGCGGCTCGAAGAAGCCGGCGGATGACCTCTTGCATCAGCGCGGGACGCGTTCCCAGTCGGAAAGGAATTTTTTCAAGCCCGCATCCGTCAGGGGATGTTTGACCAGCTGCTGGATCACGGAAAAGGGCATGGTGGCGACGTCAGCCCCGGCCAGGGCGGCCTCGACCACATGCATCGGGTGACGGATGCTGGCGGCGAGGATCTCGGTTTTGTAGCCGTAGTTTCCGTAGATCGTCTTGATCTGCCGGATGATCTCCATTCCGGATTGACTGACGTCGTCCAGCCGTCCTATGAACGGGCTCAGATAGGTCGCCCCGGCCTTGGCCGCGAGCAGCGCCTGCGAGGGCGAGAAAGCCAGGGTCATGTTGACGCGGATGCCCTCACCCGTCAAGCGTTTACAGGCCTTCAGACCCTCCAGGATTGTCGGGAGTTTAACCACGATATTTTTGTGGATCTTGGACAGCTCGCGGCCTTCTTTTAGCATTCCGTCCAGATCGACACTGACCACCTCGGCGCTGATCGGTCCGTTGACGATCCGGCAGATTTCCTCCAAAATCGTGCGGAACGGACGGCCCTCTTTGGAAACCAGCGACGGGTTTGTGGTCACGCCGTCCAGAACCCCCATGGCGGCGGCGTCTTGAATTTCCTTGACGTTGGCGGTATCCAGAAAAAATTTCATGACACCCTCCTTTTACTCTGATCAGGGGGAGGCCTCACACCACCCCCAATAACCTCTTCCATTTATCCGGGTTGTGAACCCGCCCTTTTTTTATCATAGGCATCCGCACAGCCTTGACCGCAGAAATAGACTGTTTGCCCGTTGACGTTTTTTTCAATGGCTTGGCTCTTCGGAACGTACGTATCGCAGATCGGATCCTTGACCATTTCTCCCCCCATCCGCTCACGTTGTTTTCGTCGTTGACTCGACAGGGAAGAAAAACCGATCAACAGTCTTGCTACAAGGAAGAGCACAATAAACGAAATTAGGATGACCAGAAATCGCAAGGCCATCTTAGGACTTTTTCATCTGATCGATCTGCTTTTGGATTTCCGCCGCGTTCGGATGATTCGGATGGGCCTTCAAGAGCGATTCCCAGGCCTGGATCGCACCCGGATTGTCTTTTTTATCCTTCCAAAGAATCAGGCCGAGGTTGTAAAGGGCCGCCTCATGGTTCGGATCCTGGGCCACGACGGTCCTCAGTTCGCGCAAGGCCCCATCCACATCCCGGGTGTTGTAGTCGCTCGTGGCCAGATCGGTCCGGACCCCCGCATGGGTCGGATCGATTTCCAGATAACGCCTATAGTATTCCTTCGCCTGGACGAAGCGGTTGATGTCGTAATTGGCGTTGCCCAGGAAGAGCAGGGCCTCTTTGTCCTTGGGGTCCTTCTCCAGGCGCCGCTTGTAATCCATCACCACCGCCATAAATTTCGCCCCCTGTTCCATCAAGGGATCGCGTCCCGATGGAGAAGGCGCCCCCGCCGCTTGCGACGTCGTCGCTGCGGGCAGTCCCTGAGCCTGTACCGCGGGTGGCGACGGTAAGACGGATGGATTCGCGGAGGAAGCCTTTGAACCGCAAGCGGACGGGATCACGACCACAACCGTCAGGATCAACACATAAAATGAGGCCTGAAGACGACTCACATTCCGCTCCTTTGGGGGATCACGGCCATCTTATCCGATGCCCCCGGCGCTGTCAAGAAGGGATACAAATTCCCAGCGAGCACGGCGAGGGGGTGCGCCGGCCGGCGTGGCCAGCGCAGGGGACAACGTGAGCCCCTTAAAGGCAGATCAATTGACAGAACCCCTCCGTCCCTGTAGGCTAAACAAAAGATGACAAGACGTTCCGGAATGATGCTGATGCTTCTCGCCGCGGCCTGTATCGGCATCCAGGCCTACTTCGTCAAACGAGCCTCCGAATTCACCGGCGCGGCCGAGATCGCTTTCTTGCGATTCCTGGCCAGCTATCTCATCGTTCAGGCCGCGATCGCGGCCGGCTGGATCGAGATCCGTCTGGTCAACAGGCGTCTTGTTATGGCCCGCGGCATCCTGGGCGGCATCGGAAACCTGCTCTACTTCTACGCCGTCGCCGCCACGCGTCTGAGCAACGCCATGGTCCTGCTCTACACTTATCCCGTCTTCGCCAGCCTTTATGCCCAATGGTGGCAAGGAAAGGTTCTTTCCGGACGCATGATGTTCATCTTACTGGCCTCCTTCGTCGGCGTTTATCTGATCGTCGACCCCTCGTTCGATCGGCTGATGGGAGGCGATCTGCTGGGGATCGCCTCCGGAATGATGGTGGGCGGTGCGATCGTGTCGTTGAAAGAGTCTCGGAAAACCGACTCGGCCTGGACGATTTTTCATTACTTCAATATTGCCGGGATGGCGATCAGCCTGCCCCTGGTGATCGGCCAATGGACCCTTCCTCCGGTGGAAAGCTTGGGACCGCTCGCCGGGGTCGTCGTCTTTTCGATGCTGGGGCAGATCTGGATGACGGAGGCCTACCGGTATACCACGACGGCCGAGGGAAGCATCCTGTCTACCTTCGGCGCGGTCGTCGGCAGTGTGATGGGAATCTGGCTCCTGTCGGAGCCGGCCACGCCGGGCTTTCTTATCGGCGCGTTGCTTGTCGTGATCAGCGGGATTTATCTGACGGCTCGTGGTTCCGAGGAATAACCTCCGCATTTAATTTCTTGAGCACCGCTTCGGCCCGTTTTCGGGTCAGGCCCGGAACGGACAGCAGGTCCTCGATGGACGAATGCCGGATGGCCTCCAGGCTCCCGAATTTTTTCAGCAGGGCTTTCTTTCGGGCTTCGCCGATCCCTTCGACCTCATCCAAAACGGACAAAACAAGGTCCCGCCCGCGGAGCTTTCGGTGGTAGGTGATCGCGAAGCGGTGCGCCTCGTCGCGGATACGCTGAAGGAGATGGGTCGCGGCCGAGGCCGGCTCCAGAGCGATCGCCCCGGAGGCTTCCGGAAGGAAAACCCGCTCGAACTTCTCCCCTTTCTCCTTGGCCAGCCCGATGACGTCCCGGTCGGTCATTCCGACGATCCGCATCGCCTCCAACGCCGCCGAAAGCTGGCCCCGGCCCCCGTCGATCACGATGAGGTCGGGCAAAGGCTCTTCCCGCGTCCGCGCCCAGGAATACCAACGGATCAGCACCTCCTTCATCATGCCGAAATCGTTTGCGCCCCGAATTGTCCGGATCTTGAATTTTCGGTAGGCCGATTTTTTAGGCCGGTTGTCCTCCCAGACCACGCGCGACCCGACCGCCTGATCGCCCATGATGTTGGAGATATCGAACGCCTCGATCCGCAGGGGAAGCCTTTGAAGTCCCAAAATCCGCTGGAGTTCCTGAGAGGCCGCCGTGCCGGCCTGTCCAATCCTCAGATGCTCCTCCAGCGCGACACGGGCGTTCTCCTGCGCCAGCTCGACCAGATGCGACGCCTTCCCTCGCTGCGGCACGGTCAAGCGGACCGGCGTACCGCGTTTCTCCGACAACCATCGTTCCAGCAGCCCGGACTCGGCCGGCGCGACCGCGGCCACGACGATCGGGGGGACCAGACCCTCCTTATTGTAAAATTGCTGAATGAACGTGCCGTAGAGATCCTCTTCGGATGCATCGCCGGGAATCGTCATGAAAAAATCCTTTCGCCCGACCACCATCCCGCCGCGAATAAACAGCACCTGAAAATCGAGCGTCTCCCCGGCGCGGGCCGTCGCGATCACATCCAGGTCGGCCAAGTCGGTCGTGGTGATTCGCTGCCGTTCGAGCGTCCGTTCGATATGGGCGACCTGATCCCGGAGGCGGGCTGCTTCCTCAAAATTAAGCCGGGCCGCTTCGACCTCCATCCGGTTCTTCAAAATTTTGAGAAGCTCGTTGTCTTTGCCTTCAAGAAACAGGCGGACCTGCCCCATCATCTCCCGGTAACCTTCGCGGCTCTGATGACCGGTGCAGGGGGCCAGACAGCGTTTGATCTCGAACTCGATGCAGGCCCGCTCCGCCGTCCCGTCGATGACGATGTTGCAGTTGGGAAGCGGAAAGAGCCTTCGGAGGAGCCTCAACGTCTCGCGAAGGGCGTGCGTCGGAACATACGGGCCGTAATAGAGCGCGCCGTCCGGCTTGACCCGTCGGACGATCTCAAGCCGCGGGTAGTCGTCCTGCAGCGGCAGTCGCAGATAAGGGTAGTTCTTGTCGTCGCGAAGCACGACGTTGTATTTCGGGCGGTGCTTCTTGATCAGGTTGTTCTCCAGGATGAGCGCCTCGAGTTCGGTGGCCGTGACAAGGCATTCGACGTCGCCCACGTGATCCACCAGACTCCGGATGCGGGGTGTGAGCTGCGCGCCTTCTTGAAAATAAGATCGGACGCGATCGGAAAGCACCTTGGCCTTCCCGATGTAAAGAATCGTCCCCCCGCGGCCTTTCAGCAGATAGACGCCGGACTGAGACGGCAGATGGGTGAGTTTTTGTTGAAGGTCCATCAACAAATTATAATCCTCTACCACGCTTGGAATCAATTCCGTCGTTCCGCTTGCCAGAACCGACCTCATCTGTTATAGAATAGGAGCCACGGAGCCCCTTATGATCAAAAAACTGCTTCATACCCGGATGCGGGTCAATG
This sequence comes from Nitrospiria bacterium, assembly GCA_035498035.1. Classification (NCBI taxonomy): domain Bacteria; kingdom Pseudomonadati; phylum Nitrospirota; class Nitrospiria; species Nitrospiria bacterium. The sequence goes on along the minus strand of DATKAN010000038.1, from coordinate 123,907 downwards.
ACATGGAGGAGACCCTCCGTTTCTATCGGGACATTTTGGGATTGAAGGTGGTGGAACGAAGCCGGTCCCCGCGGGGGTCCGAGCTGGCCTTTCTTAAAACGCCGAACAGCGACGAACTGATCGAGATCTGCTCGTTTCCGACCAGCGGAAGGGTCCGGGTGCAGGAGGATCTTGTGCATCTCGCCTTCGAGGTGTACGACCTCGATCAAACCATCGCGCAACTCAAAGATAAAGGGATCCCGATCACGGACGGACCGACCGTCAGCTCGTCGGGAAGCCGCTTCTGTTTTATCGATGCCCCGGACCGGTACGAGATCGAGCTGATTGAGAAACCCCAAAAGAAAAAATGAGCCGCAGCACATCGGCCCGGCTTTGAAGAGCCGGATTGATTTTACCTTTCGACTTCCGTATGATAGATCCTCTTACAAAAGGGATGGAAAGGCTTCGCCGGGTTCCACCCATTAAAGGAGATACGCCATGTTTTCAGGTTCGATGGTCGCGATCGTCACCCCGTTCAGGAAGGGGAAACTGGACGAGAAGGCCTTTGCCGAACTGATCGAGTTTCAGATCGCCGGGGGCACGTCGGGAATCGTTCCGTGCGGAACGACGGGGGAATCGGCGACGCTCAGCCATGAAGAGCACAACCGCGTCATCGAAGCAACCGTAAAGATCGTTCGCGGGCGGGTGCCTGTGATCGCGGGAACCGGCTCGAACAGCACCGAAGAGGCCGTCGCCCTCACGCGCCACGCCAAGAAGGTCGGCGCGGACGCGGCCCTGTTGATCTGTCCCTACTACAACAAACCGACTCAGGAAGGCCTCTACCAGCATTTCAAGACGGTCGCCAAGGCGGTGAACCTCCCGCTGATGCCGTACAATATTCCCGGACGGACGGGCGTCAACATGCTCCCGGCCACCGTGGCCCGGCTGGTGGACCCGAAAACCGGAGCCAAAAACATCGTCGCGATCAAGGAATCTTCGGGGTCGCTGCAACAGATCAGCGAGGTGATGCGGCTGTGCGGCGACCGGCTGGCCGTCCTTTCGGGGGACGACGCCCTGACGCTGGCCATCCTCGCCCTCGGTGGACGCGGCGTGATCTCGGTCGCGGCCAATCTCATTCCCAAGGACTGCGCCGAGATGGTCAGGGCGGCCCTCAAAGGGGATTGGGACAAGGCCCGACGACTGCATTTCGGGATGTCTCCGCTGGTGGACGCACTCTTCGTGGAAACTAACCCGATCCCGGTTAAGACGGCGCTGGGATGGATGGGAAAATGTTCCGAGGAGGTCCGTCTTCCGCTCTGTCCGATGTCGGAGACAAACCAGGCCGCGCTGAAAAAGGCGATGAGGGAATACGGCCTGCTTTAGCCGATCGGCGGGCGTCCCAAGGACAGGATTCGCGGATTCAACAAACCCTAAGAGTCCTGGGCCGTCTATTTTAAAGGATTGGGATCGATGGTCAATGTCATCGTCATGGGCGCTTCCGGCAAGATGGGCAGCCGGGTTATCGCTTTGATGCGGGATAAGGCCAACGGCCTGCAGTTGTCCGCAGCCGTCGAGAAGTACGGCCTCCCGGCCGTCGGCAGGGATGCGGGAGACGTCGCCGGCTGCGGGCCTATGGGGATTTCCATTGGGCATGCGATCGGACCGGCCTTGCCGAAGGGCGATGTGGTGATCGATTTCACCGAGCCCTCCGGCACGATTGGAATCCTGCCGGAGGTGGCCGAGGCGGGAAAAGCAATCGTGATCGGCACGACCGGATTCTCCAATACCGAAATGGGGCAAATCCGCGACTTCGCAAAACAGATCCCCTGCGTGCTGTCGCCGAACATGAGCGTGGGCGTCAACCTGGTCTTCAAGATCCTGGCCGATACGGCCCGCGTGACCGGCGACGACTACGACGTCGAGATCGTCGAGGTGCATCACCGGTTAAAAAAGGACGCCCCCAGCGGGACGGCCATGAAGATGGCCGAGGTCGTCGCCGGGACATTGAAACGCGACCTGGACCGGGTCGGCGTATTTGGGCGAAAAGGAATGATCGGCGAACGGAAACCAAATGAAATCGGGATCCAGTCGGTTCGCGCCGGCGATGTGGTGGGCGAGCACACCGTGATCTTTGCCGGGCCGGGTGAACGAATCGAGATCACCCACCGGGCCCACAGCCGGGACAATTTCGCGCGGGGCGCCCTCGTCGCGGCGCGATGGGTTTCAGGCCGCCCGCCCGGGCTATACGACATGCAGGATGTCCTGGGGCTCAGATAGTCGGTGAAATTCGTCCGATTTCAACATCACAACAGGATCACCTACGGTCTTCTTGAAGACGAGACGATCCGCCGGATCGATGGGGATCCTTTTTCTGGATACACGCCTACCGACGAAGCCGTCCCCGTCAAATCCGCCCGACTGTTGGCTCCTTGCGAACCCTCCAAGATCGTTGCGGTCGGCGTCAATTATCAGGACCACGCCGCGGAGTTTAAGAAAGAACTTCCCAAGGAGCCGTTGCTGTTTCTAAAACCGTCCACGGCGGTACTCGATCCTCAGGAACCGATCCGTCTCCCCGCGCGATCCCGACGCGTGGATTACGAAGCCGAACTGGCCGTCGTGATCGGCAAACGGGCAGTCCAACTCGCCCCGGGGGAAACGCCGAATTTTATTTTGGGATACACCTGCATCAACGATGTCACCGCCCGAGACCTCCAGAAAGAGGACGGGCAATGGACCCGCGCCAAGGGTTTCGACACCTTTGCGCCTCTCGGCCCCTGGATCGTAACCGATCTCCGACCGGACAACCTGAAAGTCGAAAGCTATCTGAACGGGGAGCGACGTCAGGCGGCCAGCACGGCGCAGCTCATATTTAATGTGCCGGCCCTGGTGAGTTTCATTTCGCAGGTCATGACCCTGCTTCCCGGCGACGTAATCGCGACGGGAACCCCGGCCGGCGTCGGTCCTATGAAATCCGGCGATACCGTCGAAATCGTGATCGAAGGCATCGGCCGGCTCATAAACCCGGTACAATAATCGAACGGAAAGGAGCGGTTCTTTCTATATGCCGAAACCCCATCTCGCAAATCGAATCAAAAACCTTCCGCCCTACCTCTTTGCGGCGATCGATCAACTCAAGCAAAAGGCATTGGCCAAGGGAACCGACCTGATCAACCTTGGAATCGGCGACCCGGATCTCCCCACCCCGGTGTCGATCATTCAGCGGCTCCAACGCGCTTCCGAGGACCCTAAAAATCATCAGTACCCCTCCTATGAAGGGCTGCTGACCTTTCGACAGGCGGCGGCCGACTGGTATCAGCGGCGCTTTGGGGTCCGTCTCGATCCAAAAAACGAGGTCCTGACCCTGATCGGATCGAAAGAGGGCATCGGCCATGCTCCGCTGGCTTTCATCAATCCCGGAGATGTGGCCTTGATCCCGGATCCGGGATACCCGGTCTATCACGCCGGGACCCTGTTCGCAGGTGGCCGGTCCCATTTCATGCCGCTCCGAAAGGAAAACCATTTTCTGCCGGATTTCGGCCGAATCCCAAAGGCGATCCTAAAAAAAGCGCGGGTTTTGTTCATCAACTACCCGAACAACCCGACCTCGGCTACCGCCGGAAAGGAATTTTTTAAAGAAGCGATTCGGTTGGCCCGGCGCCACAAGCTGATCGTCTGTCACGACAATGCGTATTCGGAGGTTTACTTCGACGGGGAACGGCCGATGAGTTTCCTGGAACTGGACGGGGCCAAGGAAGTTGGAATTGAGTTTCATTCGCTTTCAAAGACCTTCAATATGACCGGATGGCGGATCGGATTCGCGGTAGGCCATCCCGGGATCCTGGCCGCCTTGGGAAAAGTCAAAAGCAATCTCGACTCGGGAGTTTTCCAGGCCGTCCAGGAGGCGGGGATTGAGGCGTTGAACTTGAGGGAAGCGATCACGGATGAAATCCGGAAAGTCTATCAGGAACGAAGGGACACGTTGGTCTCGGGTCTTTTGGGGCTCGGCCTGTCGGTCGACCCGCCCAAAGCCACGTTCTATGTCTGGGTCGGCGTTCCGAAGGGCTTCACCGCCATGAAGTTCACGATGCACCTTTTGGACCGGGCCGGAATCGTAACCACCCCCGGATCGGGATTCGGAAAATCCGGGCAGGGATACATCCGGATGGCGCTGACCGTGCCGAACGATCGGCTCATGGAAGCGGTCGGCCGGATGGAGCGTTTGCTGTCATGACGGAATCCGTGATCGCTTACATCGGAATCGGCTCCAACATGGGCGACCGGCAGGCCTACTGCCAAGAGGCCGTCCGGTTCATCGCATGTTTCCCGAAGACCTCGCTCGTCGCGGTCTCATCCCTTTACGAGACCGCCCCTCTGGAGCGGACGGACCAGGAATGGTTTATCAACTGCGTCACGGCCGTTCGAACGACGCTCTCTCCCCGCGACCTCCTCCAGGCCTGCCAGGAGGTGGAGCAGTTCCTCGGCCGAAAGCGCAGCGTGCGCTTCGGACCTCGGACCATCGATTTGGACATTCTGTTTTACGGAGACCGGGTCATTCAGGGACCCGAAGTGACGATCCCGCATCCCCGGGCCCATCAACGGCGATTTGTATTGGAGCCGCTGGCCGAGATCGCCCCGGAGCTGAAGCACCCGACACTGCACAAAACGGCGTTGCAACTTCTGCAAGGGGTCAGGGACCTTCAGGAGGTCCGCCGGTGGGCGCCGTTTCCCCTTGAACAAAAGGCCGGATAGGGATGGCGAAAGGACCCAAATATCTGGTCATCGAAGGACCGATCGGCGTCGGAAAAACCAGTTTGGCCAAACTCCTGGCCCGCGAACTGAGCGGGAGACTCGTTTTGGAGCGCGCCGAGGACAACCCGTTTCTGAAGGAATTCTACAAAGACCCCAAGCGTCTCGCCTTCCAGACCCAGATCTTTTTTCTCCTTTCCCGTTACCGCCAGCTCCAGGAACTGTCCCAGTTGGACCTGTTCGAGCGGACGACGGTCACGGACTATTTTTTCCCGAAGGACCGGATCTTCGCCTCGATCAACCTGGAAGCCAGCGAACTGGCTTTGTATGATCAGCTCTATTTTCTTCTGAACCCCACGATCCCGACCCCGGATCTGGTCATCTATCTTCAGGCCGGCCCCGAGGTTTTGATGGACCGCGTTCGTCGCCGCGGCCTGGATTACGAAAAACCGTTGACACCCGACTATCTCGAGACCTTAAACCAGGCCTACAACGATTACTTTTTCCAATACGCCGGGTCCCCGCTTCTGGTTGTTCAAACCTCGGAGATCGACTTTGTGAACCGGCGGGCCGATCTCGATGATCTCCTCCATCAGATCCGGCAGATGAAGAAGGGAATTCAGTACTACATTCCGAAAAAATAAACCCGCAATCATTTCGTTTTGTATGGCTCCATGAGAATCATTCAAAGCATCCCCCAGATGTCGAAGTGGGCCGAAGGGCGGCGGAGCGGAGCGACGATCGGTTTCGTCCCGACGATGGGGGCGTTGCATGAAGGGCATCTTTCGCTCATGCGGGCGGCGCGGCGGCGATGTGACGCGGTCGTCGTGAGCATCTTTGTCAATCCCGCCCAGTTCGGACCGAACGAAGATTATGCCCGATACCCAAGAGACGCCAAGGGCGACGCCGCCCTCTGCCGACGCGAGAAGGCCGCCCTTCTTTTCAGGCCGGAGGCCGACGCCGTTTATCCTAAAGGTCATGCCACCCGGATCCGGGTCGGACGGATCGGCGAGATATTGGAGGGTGCATTCCGTCCGGGACACTTCTCGGGGGTCGCGACGGTGGTGGCGAAGCTCTTCCAGATCGTCCGGCCGGACGTCGCCTTCTTCGGACAAAAGGATTATCAGCAGACCGTGGTCATCAGGCAACTGGTGCGTGACCTGAATTTCCCGGTCAGGATCGTCGTGAGTCCGACCGTCCGTGAAAACGACGGGCTGGCCCTGAGCTCGCGCAACCGTTACCTATCGGCCGAGGAGCGCAAGGCGGCTCTTGTCCTATTCAGAGCCCTACAAATCGGAAGGGCGCAAATTGACCGGGGCGAGCGCGACGCGGGGGCGGTCCGGGAGGCCATGGCCCTATTGATCCAGGAAGAACCGTTGGCCCGAATCGACTATGTAGCGATCGTTCATCCCGATACCTTGAGCGTGGTGGGCCGGATTGAAGGACCGGTCGTTTTGTTGCTGGCGGTCTGGATCGGCAAGACCCGTCTGATCGATAATGCATTGGTTAAACCTTAAACCCCGGAAGGGATTAGTCGGCTGAGTCAAAACCTCGTCGCATCGTGTTTTCGGTCACCACTTTCGGGATCATGAACTGAAGCAGGTAATCCGGCCCCCCCGCCTTTGACCCCACCCCCGATAGGCGATAGCCTCCGAACGGTTGCCGGCCGACCAGGGCCCCCGTGATACCCCGGTTGATGTAGAGATTGCCCGCCGTCATTTCCCTCGACACGCGCTCGATGGCGGCCGGGCTGCGCGAATACAACCCGCCGGTCAGGGCGTAGTCCGTGTTATTGGCGATCCGGATCGCCTCGTCCAGATTTTTCGCGCGCAGGACGGCCACAACCGGACCGAAAAGCTCTTCCCGAGCGATCCGGCATTCCGGGGCGAGATCCGCGATCACGGCCGGTCCGACGTAGAAACCTTCCGGCGGGACCTCCGTCACCTGAAGGATCAGCCGTCCTTCCCGGGCTCCTTCCTCGATGGCCGTCCGGAGCCGCCGCTGGGCCGCCGCATCGATGACCGGCCCGAGCTCGGTCGCCGGATCTTCCGGCGGACCGATGCGAAGCGATTTCAAAGCCCCGATCAGCCGACCGAGAAATGCGTCATAAACCGACTCCAGGACGATTGCGCGTGAGCAGGCCGAGCACTTCTGGCCCTGAAAGCCGACCGCGGACTGGACCACGCCCGGCACGGCGAGGTCCAAATCGGCCGTCTCGTCGACAATAATGGCGTTCTTTCCGCCCATCTCCGCCACAACCCGCTTGACATGCCGCTGGCCCTCGGCCGGCCGGGCCGCCCGCTCGATGATTCCGAGGCCCACTTCCCGGGAACCGGTGAAGGTGATATAGCCGATGGCGGGATGGCGAACGAGATAGTCCCCCACGATCTCGCCCCGTCCGGGAAGATAGGCCAAGACGCCCTCCGGGAGGCCGGCCTCCGTAAAAGCTTTGACCAGATGGTACCCCATGACGGGTGACAGTTCCGAGGGTTTGAACAAAACTGCGTTGCCGGCCGCCAGGGCGGCCGAGACCATTCCGGCCGGGATCGCCAGCGGAAAGTTCCAGGGCGCGATCACGACCCCGATCCCGATCGGGACATAGGAATAGAGATTCCGCTCTCCCGGATAGTCTCCCAGCCGACGGGAGGGCGCTTTCCGCTCGATCTCATCGGCATAGTACCGAAGAAAATCGATGGCCTCGTTCACATCCCGATCGGCCTCCCGCCATGTTTTGCCGACCTCGAACACCTCCCAGGCGGATAATTCCATCCGTCGCGTCCGAAGGCTCTCGGCGGCGCGCCGAAGTATCCCGGCCCGCTCCCCGGCCGGTTGGCGGGACCATTCCATTACGGCCGCCTCGGCCGCGGCGATCGCCCGGTCGGCTTCCTGTGTCCCCGCCGATGCGGACCGTCCCACCACTTCGGAGGGATGGGCCGGATTGATCGACACGATCCAGTCGTCGGTCCGAACCGCCTCCCCGGCGATCCAAAGCGGATAATCCCGTCCAAGTTGTCCGCGCACGGATGCGACCGCATCGGAGAATTGGGAACGGACCCGGTCGACCCGGAAATCCAGAGGGGGCTCGTTTTGAAAACTCTCGATCTTCGGCTCGCGCAGTGGCGCGGCGGCCGGCGCGGCCAACACGGACTCGGGAGATTGACCCTCCACAAAATAGCTTCGAAGGAATGATTCATTCGAGGTGTTCTCGAGCAGTCGGCGGACCAAATAGGCCATTCCGGTGATCAGTTCACCCACCGGCGTGTAGATCCGGACCCGAAATCCCATTCCGGTCAGCGCATCCTGCAGCGGACCGGCCATTCCGAAAAGCATTTGAATCTCGAAGTCCCGCTCGGAGATCCCGCGGCTGCGGGCCGTCGCAATGACCGACGCGAGGCTGCGGACATTGTGGGTGCCGAACGCCGCGCGCACCGTATCGGACGCCGCAAGCAACCGGTCCGCGAGACGTTCGTAGTTGGCATCCGTCTCCCCCTTGACGAGATAGACCGGGACCGTCCAGCCGTTCTGGCGATGGGTCACCGATTCATAGTCCCAGTATGCGCCGCGCACCAGGCGGACGGTAATCCCGCACCGGTGTTTAGCGGCCCAGGCCAGGATTCGTTCGAGGTCCTCTTCCGAATCGCGAAGGTAGGCCTGGATCACGATCCCGGCGTCTCTGAATCCCGAAAGCTCCGGGCGATTCATCGCGCGGGAGAAGGCCTCCAGGATAAGACCCTTGATCGCGTAATGTTCCATGTCAAGATGAATGTGCGCGCCCCGCTCTCGGGCAAGGATCAGCAGGCGGACAAGACGCTCGGTCAGGACGGAAAGGCTCCCTTCCCAGTCCAGAGGATCCGTTTGGGAATACAGCGACGAAAGCTTGACGGCAAGGTTGGCGCGCGGGATCGTACCGAACCGGTCTCCCGAGATTGCCGATGACAAATCATCGGTTGAAAAGCCCGCGAGTTGTTCGATCGCATCCAGGTAGCGACGGAAGTACGCCTCGGATTCCTCCTCGCTGACGGCCACCTCCCCCAACATCGAGACCGACCAGGCGGCGCCCGAACGGTTCAGTTTCTCCAGGTGGGGGCGGGCCGTATCTAGATCCCGGCCGGCGATAAAAGATCGGGCCATCATTTCGACATTGGCACGGATGGCCTTGGCGGCCAGCGGAACGGCGGGCGATCCCGGAATCAAGGTCTTCATTCCCAACGAAAGAAGCGGGGGGGTATTGATCCCGGGACGGTCGAAATATTCCCGGAAAAGGCGCACCACGTCCCCAGAGGACTTCAGGTTGGGCAGAACGTCGATGAATCGAAAGAATGCAACCTTAAAAGACTCATTCTCCATGCACCAGCGAAGGACCTGGCCCTGCCACCACTCTTTTTCAAAAAGGGAGTGGCGCTCCCGTTTCATGCGGGTCAGAATTTCCCGACCGACTCGCTGAGCCTCGCGTTCGATCTCGGATGAGTCCATAGAATCATTATAGCCGATTGAACCCGGTCATCTCTACCGGTCCGCGGGCGGAAGCCGGAAGGGATATACATTAAAGAGAGGCATCGTGCCTGGGGTGATTATGCGGGCTTCGCCTTGGAAAAACGGGCCGGCGGGGCTTCGCCGACGCGGATCCGGCAGTAGGGGCAGACGATCCATTCCGGCTGAAGCGGTTTGCCGCAGGCATGACAGTGATGGGACACCGGATGAGCGCAATACGGACAGACCTGGAAATCGATGTGAATGGACTGTCCGCAATGCGTACAAAAAGTTTGAAGATCCTCGCGGACCTCGATCACGCGCACCAGCTCCTCGATCGTCGTGATACCCGCCTTGACTTTGTTCAGGCCGTCCTCCCCCAGCGATGTCATCTTCGCAGCCAAGGCCGCGGACCGGATGTCCTGTTCGGCCGCGCCGGACACGACCAGTTCTCTCAGCCGCGGCGTCATTTCCAAGATTTCATACAGCCCGGTCCGGCCCTGATAGCCGATGTAGTGGCAGTAGCTGCAACCCTTGCCGTAGTAGAAATCCACGCTCTTCACCGAATCCAAGGGAATGTGCAGACTTACCAGACTTTCCACGGGGGGCGGCGTGACGGTTTTACACCGCGGGCAGACGCTTCTCACCAGGCGTTGGGCAATGACACCCATGACGAGCGATCCCACCAGATAACGCGGTATGCCAAGGTCGACCAATCGCGTGATCGTGGAAGGCGCGTCGTTTGTATGAACTGTTGAAAGCACGAGGTGGCCGGTCATGGCCGCCCGGCAAGCAATCTCGGCCGTTTCCAAGTCCCGGATCTCGCCGATCAGGATCACGTTCGGGTCCTGCCGGAGGATCGCCCTTAAACAGTGGGCAAACGTGAGACCGATGTCCGTGTTGATCTGAACCTGATTCACCCCTTCCAGGTTATATTCGATGGGATTCTCCACCGTCACGATGTTCGTCACCTCATCCCGCATGGCATGGATCATGGAGTACAAGGTCGTCGTCTTTCCGCTTCCGGTCGGGCCGGTGACCAGGATGATGCCCCTTCTGCACCGCATCAGCGAGTGAATCTTGGATAAATTCTGGGGCGACACCCCCAGCGTATCGAGCGCCACCACCAGCCTTCCCTGATCCAGTACGCGGATCACCATTTTCTCCCCGTACTGGGTCGGGAGAGTGGAGAGCCTCAGATCGATCTCCCGGTTATCCGATCGCACGCGCACCGAACCGTCCTGCGGCAACCGCCGCTCGGCGATGTTCAGCTGCCCTAAAATCTTCATGCGGGATATCAACGCCCCGTGGATCCACTTCGGCAACCGGAGGTCTTCCTTGAGCAGGCCATCGATCCGATACCGCACGCGGAAATCCCGCGCGGTGGGCTCAATGTGAATATCGCTGGCGCGCTGCCGAATGGCCTTGGTCATGATCAAATTGGCCAAGCGGATCACCGGCGCCAGGCGGCTCCGTTCTTCCAGAGATTGGGCATCGGCCACCGCGGAGCCGATTTCCGGAATGATCTGGAGAACGGAATCATCGTACTGCTGGGCCGTTTCCTTAACGATGCTCTCCACCGACGTATTCATGTTGTAATACCGCTCGATCGCTTCCAGGATATCCCTGCGCGTCGCGATGACCGGCTGGATCCGGAATCCGCTGGCAAAGCCGAGGTCCCGCAGACATTCATAGTCGAGGGGATCGACCATCGCCACGGTCATCGTTTTATTTTCCAGCGAAACCGGGATGGCGCACTGTTTGCTGGCCAGAGCTTCCGGGATGGCCATGACGATGTCCGGCTCAAGCGCCGTTGTGCTCAGATCCACGAAGGGGTAGCCCAGTTGCGTGGAGAGCGCCTGCGCCAGGGCCTCATCCGAAATGATGCGCAGGGTGATGAGCGTCTCTCCCAACTTCTTTCCCAACCGTTTCTGCTCGTTCAAGGCGCGTTGGAGTTGGTCGCGGGTGATCAGCCCCGCATCGAACAGAAAATCGCCCAAGCGCTTTTTGTTTTTGAACTCCACTCCGTTTTTCTGGGATTCCTTCTCGGACACGGATCACCTTTATTTGAAAATGGTCAATTAAATTCTACTATAGACCCGTCCTTTGTCAAGCCGGACCAAACCAGTACCGATGGAATACCTTCATGAGATTGGAGGCCTCAGCCGCCGCCATTCCACGTCCCCACGCCACCGGATGGGAAACGCTGTCTTGATAGGTCCAAACCCTTCGGCCTTTTCCGTCCGTCTCAAGCAGAACCGCCCCGTCCTGATCCGTACGGTAGACCTTCGTCTTCAAGGCGTGATACACGGACAATGTCTCCGGCGACGGGTGGCGATAAGGATTATTTGCACCGACCGAAATCACCGCCACATCCGGGGCCACTCGGGCCAGAAAGTCGGGATCGATCGAGGTCCGGCTGCCATGGTGCGGAACTTTCAGGACCGTGTTTTTGAGAAGATTCCCCCACCGGAGAAGTTCCCTCTCCGCCGCTTTTTCGATGTCTCCGGTGAACAAAAGCGCCTCCCGTCCGTACGCAACACGCAGGACCAGGGATTGATCGTTATCAGGTCCATCAGGGTCCGCCATTTGGGGATGCAGCGGCACGATCCGCACCGGGCCCCCCAGCAACGGAAATCCACTTCCCGTAACCTGTTTTTCCGGAATCGCCTTGGCCGACACAACCTGGCGAAACCGGTCATAAAAAACCGCCTCTTTCTGCAGGCCGTTCGTCCAAAGTTCGCCCACTTGAAATTTCCGCGCGATATAGACCAGCCCGCCCATGTGATCCAGCTGAGGATGGCTCGCGACCAGGTAATCGATCCGCCAATGACCGGCGTTCCAGAGATAGGGGGCAACGGCCAATCGACCGAGATCATAGTTGCCGTACGCGCCGCCACCGTCGATCAGCATCGTTTTTCCATCCGGCATTTCAATCCACGCGGCATCCCCCTGTCCCACATCGAGAAAGGTCACGCGCAGCCGCCCCTCCGGCCGGGACTCCAACAACCTCACGATCCATACCGTCGTGATTAGAACGCACAAACCGATCGCGGTCCACTTCAAGACGCGATCTACTCTGAGGGAAAACACGAGGGCCCCCGTGAGGTAGACCACCGCCAAGACCAGGACCGGAGGGGATGGAACATGCACCTCGGCCGCCGGGAGCCGAGCGAACCATTGAACCAAGGAGTAAAGTGCGCCTGCCAGAACATCGTTCAGTCCGGACAACGGCAATGTCGTCCGGTCAAAGAGAATCGCCCCGACCGAGCAGACCAACCCCAGCGGGACGATCAACATTCCCACAAAGGGAACCACGATCGGATTGGACAGAAAACCCACCCAGCTTATCTGGTTAAAATAGAACGCCGTCAACGGAACCGTGACAGACCCGGCCACGAGCGTTATCAAAAAATAGACCCGGATCCTCTGCAATGACCGTCCCACCCATGAGGATTCACCTCCCGGGTCCTGGGCCCTGATTTCTCCGGTTTCCCGAACCGAAACCTGATCCCCGCCGGCCAGAGCCATCGCAAGGACCGCCAGGTAAGAAAGTTGAAAGGAGATCGAGAAGAGCGCCTGAGGATCCCAAAGTACGCTGAGGAGAGCTGCCACAGCCAACGCATTCAATGGATCGTCGGCCCGCTGGAACCATAGGGCGGTGAGATAGATGAGGATCATGATGAGAGAGCGAACCGTCGCGATCTGCGCGCCGGCCAGGAGCGTATAGAATACAACCGGGGCAAGGGTGGCCAGGATCCCGAACCGCGTGACGGTCCATCGCCGGCTGACGGACAAAAGCCATTGGGCTGGCATTTGCCGAAAAATCCGGACCGACAGATGAAAGACAACCAAAGCCACCAACGCCAGATGGGAACCCGAAATCGATAGCAGGTGGGTCGTGCCCGAGATCATGAAAGCCTCACGGATCTCGGGACTCAATGCTCCGGTCTCTCCGATGAGCATCGCTTGATACATGGCGGACGAGGCCGGTGAAAGAGACCCGTTCAACACATTCCGAATTCGCTCTCTCCAGTCATAGATCCTGCGCAACGGCACAAACCCGCCGACCGACAGCCGCGAGATTGACTCCGGGCGATGAACGACGGCCAGAGCGCGAATTCCTTCTCTGTACAAGTAGGCCGAATAATCGAAGCCTCCCGGATTGTGGAGTCCGGAAACCGGACGCAGCCGTAGATCGGCTGAGATCTGATCACCGTAGCGCAGTTCCGGGACAAAATCTCGGACGATAAGCCGCAGCATTCCACGGACCGGATATTCCTTCCCGTTTTGAAGGACCGAACGGGCCTTCAGAAGAAGACGCGTGGACTCCGGCCCGTGTTGAAGCGGCTCTTCGATAACCCCGACGAATCGTACCGCTTCCCCGGATGTGAATCGGGCCAGATCATCAGCTGGATTTATCCGCGCAACGCTTTGGAATCGAACCGCTCCCAAACAAATCAATAAGACAGCTCCCCCGACCTGGATGAGATTTTCCCGCCGGGGTCGCAAAGCGGAGATCAGCACGGCTCCGACGCTTGCAAATCCGATCGTGGTCAATGGATAATAAGTCCAGGCTTCACCAAGAGCGCTGCCTGTCAGATAGCAAACGGCCATCCCCACTAAGGGTCTTGACATCGAGTCGGCTCCTTGTGCAATCCTACTGCAGCAAGGATTATGCCAACGCATTCACGGTTCCCCGTGCGGAAGGTTGAGCCCTAAGGCGTTATCCGAACAGAAAAGGCGTGTTGCAAAAAAACAGTCTGTTCAGGCGTTCAGGATGAAGATCTGGGTCGAACTCGGCGTTCATATCGGCGTTGAGGTGCTTCTGAGGCAGGAATCAAAAAAGGGCGGGGGCAGCAAGGAAAGCGATCGTTACACGGTATGTTCCCCTGAGTCTTTCGGTCCCAACTTTTCCAGCCAGGCATCAAGGCTTTCGCCCCCCCTTTCCTTGAAGACTTCATTGGCGGCATAAATCGGCACATGGGTGCGGAGGGCCAAGGCGATGGCATCGCTGGGACGGGCGTCGATGCTCAGCAGGCTGCCGTGCGATTCGATATAGACCAAGGCATAGTACGTGTTGTTCTTGATTTCCGTAATGATCACCTTCTGGACCCGGAGACCCAGATGATCCAGGACGTTCTTGAGGAGATCGTGCGTCATCGGGCGGGTCGGAAGGATCCCCTCCAGCGCGAACTTGATCGCGCTCCCTTCCGTAACCCCGACCCAGATCGGCAAGACCTCTTTGTTGCCCTCCGCCCGCAACAGCACCACTTGGGTTTCGGTCTTGGGATCGGTCAACACACTCTGCACACTTAATTTGATATCCATTGTAATTCGGTTCCCCGTCGTTAAAATGGCAGGCGCTGAATCAGACCGTCGCTCGCGACCGCCATCGTCTTCTCAAAACTGGAAGGGGCCCGGGGGAAAATCAAAAAGACATAGCCGCGGCTTTCGCCGGTGCCCTCCCAGAGGATTTCACCTTTTTCGGTATCCCAAACACGACCGTTCAGCTGGACCTGTGTCGCCCCTTCGGTCATTTCAAGTCTTTGCAACTCGGTCAGAAGCAGGTACCGGGTTCCCACCGCCTTGCCGATCTGCTGAAGCGGATCCTGCTGGGGAGGTTGCTGGACCGAATATTCTTTCACCAAATTTTGATAAACCCCCTCAAGACCGGCTTCGCGAATGCGCTTCAGGGTTTCGTGAGGATCGATCCAGGTTTGGCCGGCTCGGTGCTGCCGGAAACTCTCCAGAAAGATCCCGTCCGCCGTGGAAAGGTAACCACGGAGTGTGCCGTGGCCAAAGAGAGGAAGCAGCCCCAAGGCCTGTTGTTCAAACAGATTGGGCGGAAGACCCACTTCGCGATAGGATTCCGTAGAGAGATCGTCGATGGTGGCACAGCCCAGCGTCAACCACGCCACCAGGCATGCCATGAGGCCTGATCCAATCCCAAAATGATTGAACCGAATTTCCCTTTCGCGAACGCATCCGAGACCATTTACGCCGGATTGTCTTTTTCTCATCCCGACCTATGCGTCGTATTTTCCGAAATCTTCCGGACGAAGATTGTCCAACCAGCGATCGAGCTCCTCCGTGCTGTGTTTCTGAATCACATCCTCGGTTGCAAAAATGGGCGCGTCCACCCGGAGGGCCAGTGCGATGGCATCGCTGGGACGTGAATCAATCGTATATTCCGAATCCCCGTAGAAAACATGAATCTTTGCGAAATAAGTGTTGTCTTTCAGGTCCGTGAGGACGACACTGATCACCTTGGCATTGCTGCTTTCCAGGATGTTCTTCATCAGGTCATGGGTCATGGGGCGTGGGGTAAAAACCCCTTCCAATGCAAAACTGATCGCGCCGGCTTCCGGCTTCCCAATCCAGATCGGTAAAACCTCTTTTTCCTGATCATCTCGCAAAATGATAATGAAGGCATTATTGAAAGGGTCGTACATCAACCCTCTAACTTTCATCTGGAGCACAGCCCACCTCGAGAATTCACTTTTTCATTCACGCGAGAGCCGGCCCGGAATGATTGCCTTCCCGGCTCTTTGTGACTGAAATATAATATATAATAATGCGGGGGTTATTTCAACACGTTTTTTCGGCGGTTTCACCTTGAAAAGTGCTTATTATTTTTCATGAATTATCCATAAGTTGTGCTTCAACCAAGGGATGTCTTGCGAACCTTGACATGGACTTTTTTAAACAGTTATAATCGCTTACCATGCGAGGTCAATAATAATGAATGTCCTTTTCTTTAAAATTACCCTTGCTTTCTATTTTTTCGGCACCGTGACTTTCCTCATCTATCTACTTGCCGGAAAAAAGGAGTCGTTCTCCAGGTTTTCCCTGGTGCTGACCGGGATCGGTTTTGTATTCCACACCATAACGCTTCTGAACCGCATGATTGAGGCGGGTTATGTCTCACTGACCCGTCTTTTTGATGCGATGGCCTTCTTTGCTTGGGCCCTCGTTCTGGTTTTTCTGCTTGTGGAACTGCGCTTTCGCATTCACATCCTGGGCTCCTTTGTCCTGCCGTTGGCTTTGATCTCGCTGTTGTCGGGTGCCATGCTGCCCACCGAAATGCGGTCTCCGGATATGGCTATGCGCACGGCCTGGGTTTATACTCACACCGCCTTGGCCCTGTTGGGCGCCGTGGCCTTCGCCATCGCCTTTTTAGTGGGGGTCATGTATCTCATTCAGGAACGCCTGCTTAAATCCAAACAATTTAACAATCTTTACAATAAACTCCCATCATTGGATATCCTGGATGATCTGAATCATAAAGCCATCATTCTGGGTTTCGGCCTTCTCACGCTGGGAATTATCATCGGCGCGTGGGGCGCGGGATATGTATCGGGATGGTACTGGGACCCGCGTGAGATCTTCACGCTGGCGATTTGGCTCTTTTACCTGATTGTGCTGCACGGGCGGATCACGGTCGGATGGCGGGCCAAGAAAGCCGCCTATCTCGCCATCATCGGTTTCATCGGAGTGATCTTCTCCTTTGTGGGTGTAGATTTGGTTTGGAAAGGGCAGCACGCCTTTCTCTAAACATCAGCCTGCTTCCTCAGCATGATCCGCAGGGCTCCCACCGAATTTGACGGCGAGGCAAGCCCCTATTAACGGAGTTGTCGTTGGATATCATTGTTGTCGGATTAAACCACAGAACCGCGCCAATAGAAATCCGCGAAAAGTTTTCGATTTCCGATGCCCAGATCCGTGAAGCCCTGATCCGGCTAAAATCCTATCACGGAATCGACGAGGCATTGATTCTGTCCACGTGCAATCGGGTGGAGGTCTGCGCCGTGGTTCAACAGATCCAGACCGGTTTCCAGCGGATCAAAGAGTTCTTCGAGGACTACCATGCCGGTCTGTCTCCCGAGGAATGGAACGCCAGCCTTTATCTGTATTCGTCGGACGATGCCATCCGCCATGTTTTTCGCGTCGCGTCCAGTCTGGACTCGATGGTGATCGGGGAACCGCAAATTCTGGGCCAGGTTAAAGAGGCCTTTGATATCGCCATGCATCAAAAGGCGACGGGTGTGATCCTGAATAAAGTTTTTCGAAAGGCCATCTCGGTGGCCAAGCGCGTGCGAACCGAAACCAAAATTGCGGAGAACGCCGTTTCGATCAGCTTCGCGGCCGTGGAACTGGCCAAAAAGATTTTCGGTCACTTGGAGGGAAAGGAGGCCTTGCTTGTGGGCGCCGGGGAGATGGCGGAACTGGCGGTGCGCCACTTGCTGGACAACGGCGTTCGGAAGGTCATGATCACCACGCGAAACTTCGATAACGCCATCGAGATGGCGAAACGGTTCGACGGCATTCCGCTTCGGCTGGAAGAGTTCCCCCGTTATTTGTCCGAGGCCGATATCCTCATCTGCTCCACGGGGGCGTCGCATTACGTCATTTCCGAGGAGCATATCGACAAGGCCATCCAACGCCGTAAGAACCGCCCCATCTTTTTGATCGACATCTCGGTCCCGCGGAATATCGACCCGCACGTGAACCGAATCGACAACGTTTTTCTGTACGATATTGACGACCTCCAGTTGATCGTGGACACCAATCTGGAAGGCCGGCAAAAAGAGGCCTTTAAGGCGGAAGGGATCCTTTCCGAAGAACTCCAGGCGATCAACAAATGGCTCAAGTCCCTGGAGGTGGTCCCGACGATCATGGCGCTTCGAGAAAAAGCCGAGGAGATCCGTCGAGCGGAAGTAAATAAATTTATTTCGAAACTGGGCCGCCTTTCTCCCGAACAACGGGAGGTGGTGGACGGATTGGTCGCTTCGGTTATCAACAAGCTCCTTCACTCTCCGCTGGTGGCCTTAAAAGACGAAGCCCGTTCGAAAAACGGCGCTCTGTATGCGGAAGCCGTCCGCCGGTTATTCAATCTGGATAAAGACCTTCACCGCCGCTCCCAACCCGCAGCCTCCGATAAAGAAGAATCGGCCGATCCGGGAGAAGACGCAGAAACGAAATAATCATTCGATCTGCGCCGGGATCCGAAATCGACACCCGGAGGGCCGTCGGGAAAAGTAAGAGGCGTGGATTCAGCCCATGTCACGGAAACTCATCATCGGCACGCGGGGAAGCGCTTTGGCGCTTTGCCAGGCGAATCTGATAAAGGAAGGGATCGAGGCGGCCTTCCCGAATCTGGAGGTTCGACTGAAAAAAATCAAGACGACCGGAGACAAGATCACGGACGTTCCCCTAGCCAAGGTTGGCGGAAAAGGTCTGTTCGTAAAAGAGATCGAGGAAGCCCTGTTCCGCGAAGAGATCGCACTGGCCGTCCACAGCATGAAGGATGTGCCCACCTTCCTCCCGGAAGGCCTTCATCTGGCCGCCATTACCCGTCGGGAAGATCCGCGGGACGCCGTCATCAGCCGGGACGGCAAACGACTTTTGGATCTGCCGCATGGGGCTCGAATCGGCACCAGCAGCCTTCGCCGACAGTCCCAAATCCGACATCGGCGGCCGGATTTTGAAATCGTTCCGTTACGAGGCAATCTCGATACCCGCCTCAAGAAGATAGAAAAGGAAGGGCTGGCCGCGATTGTCTTGGCGGCGGCCGGGATGCGTCGAATGGGATGGGAAGACCGGATCACGGAATATCTGGACCCCGAGCTCTGTGTTCCGGCCATCGGTCAGGGGGCCTTGGGTCTGGAATGCCACGTCTCGAATCAAGAGATCAATTCAATTCTGATCCGGTTTAACCATGCGATCACCAGCCGGTGCGTGCGGGCCGAGCGGGCCTTCTTGAAACGGCTGGAAGGCGGCTGCCAAGTGCCGGTCGCAGCCTATGCTCAGATCCGGGACGAGGAGCGCTTGGTCCTGGAAGGCCTGGTGGCGAGTGTGGATGGAAAGCGGGTGATTCGTG
This sequence comes from Nitrospiria bacterium, assembly GCA_035498035.1. Lineage (NCBI taxonomy): Bacteria > Pseudomonadati > Nitrospirota > Nitrospiria > Nitrospiria bacterium. Next base: position 104,829 of record DATKAN010000038.1, on the reverse strand, counting down.
ACGGTATAGCCGGCGATCCCGAGCAGCCGGAAACGCTGGGTCTTGACCTTGCGGAACGTCTTTTGGCGCAAGGCGCAGAGGCCATCTTACGGGAAATTTACCAATGAGGCCATGCGTCCCATCGACCGGACCGGAAGAATATACCTGATCGGTGCCGGACCCGGCGACCCGGGTCTTTTAACCATCAAAGGCAAGGCCTGCATCGAACAGGCCGACGTCATCGTTTACGATTACCTGGCCAACGAGGAATTTCTTCGATACACCCGACCCCAGGTCGAACGGATATTCGTCGGCAAAAAGGGAGGGGAAGCCCATCTCGGTCAGGAGGAAATCAATCACCTATTAATCGAGAAAGCCCGTCGGGGAAATATCGTGGTGCGGCTCAAGGGCGGCGATCCCTTTATTTTCGGCCGGGGCGGCGAAGAAGCCGCGGCCGCATCCGCCGCGGGAATTCCGTTTGAAATCGTTCCGGGGGTAACGGCGGCCGTCGGAGTACCGGCCTATGCCGGAATTCCCTTGACTCATCGGGACGTCGCCTCCATCGTGACCTTTGTCACCGGACATGAAGATCCGGACAAGCGGGACGGACATGTGCCTTGGGATCAACTCCCCGACCGGGGAACGTTGGTGTTTTTTATGGGCCTGAGCAACCTTCCGGAAATCGTGCGGCAACTGACCCGGCACGGCCGGACGCCTCAGACACCGGTGGCCGTCATTCGCTGGGGAACAAAGCCGGAACAGCGAACGGTGGTGGGCACGATGGAAACCATCGTCGGCAGGGTTCGGGACGAGGCACTCAAACCGCCGGGGCTGATCATCGTAGGGGAGGTGGTTAAGTTGCGGGAAAAACTCAATTGGTTCGAAGGCCGACCGTTGTTCGGAAAGCGCGTTCTTGTGACGCGGGCACGGGACCAGGCGACCGAGTTTACCGATCTCCTCAAACTCTACGGGGCCGACCCCGTGGAATTTCCCACCATCGAGGTGGTTCCGCCGGAGTCGTGGACGGCCTTGGACGGCGCGATCCGCAAGATCGAAGAATACCACTGGCTGATATTTACCAGCGTCAACGGTGTCCTTTACTTTCTCGAGCGCCTTAAGGCCGGTGGAAAGGACGTCCGGGCGCTGAAGGGAATCAAACTCTGCGCCATCGGTCCCCGAACCGCCCAAGAGATCGAGCGAATGGGAATCTGCGTGGACTTGATGCCGGAGGAATATGTCGCCGAGGCCCTGATCGAGCAAATGGGCCTACAGCGCCTCAAAGGCCAACGGATCCTGATTCCGAGGGCGGAGGTGGCTCGCGACGTCTTGCCGGAAGCCTTGACCCGGATGGGAGCCCTGGTGGATGTGGTAACGGCCTACCGCACCGTTCGTCCGGTCCGTGACCTGGATTGGGTCAAAAATCTTTTGCAAGGCCGTCAAATTTCTGTTATAACATTCACCAGTTCATCCACCGTCAGAAATTTCGTCGAGATGTTCGGGCCGGAAGACACCCGGCGTCTCTTAGACGGCGTGGTAGTGGCCTGCATCGGGCCGATCACGGCCAAGACGGTCGAAGAGTACGGAATGACCGTGCAGATTTTACCCAAAGATTCCACCATTCCCTCTCTGGCACAGGCCATCGTGGAACATTTTACAAAGCCGGCGAGCTGAAAGGTTCCGAGAACCGATGTCTTTTCCCCAATCACGCCCGCGAAGACTCCGACAGTCGCCCCTGCTCCGGAAAATGGTCCAGGAAACGGCGCTATCTGTCGAAAACCTCATCTGCCCCCTATTCGTCACTCACGGGAAGGGGGTCCGAAAAGAGATCGCCTCGATGCCGGGCACCTATCAGCTTTCGATCGATTCTCTGATCAAAGAGTCTCAGGAAATCCTAAACCTGGGTATCCCGGCCGTCATTTTGTTCGGAATCCCCCGGAAAAAAGATGGACGCGGTTCAGAGGCCTATTCCCCGACCGGCATCATCCAACAGGCCGTAACGGCCCTCAAGGATCGCGTGCCCGATCTCGTCGTGATCACGGATGTCTGTCTTTGCGAATACACGAATCATGGTCATTGCGGCGTGGTGAAAGGAAACCGCGTCCTGAACGATCCGACATTGGAATTGTTGGCCCGCGAAGCGGTTTCTCATGCCAAGGCCGGAGCGGACCTGGTCGCGCCGTCCGATATGATGGACGGTCGAGTCCAGGCCATTCGCTCGGCGCTGGACCGCGAAGGCTTCGAAATGACCCCGATCCTGTCCTATGCGGCCAAATATGCCTCGGCTTTCTACGGGCCGTTTCGGGAAGCGGCCGATTCGATGCCCCAATTCGGGGACCGAAAATCGTATCAGATGGATCCGCCCAATGTCCGCGAGGCGCTGCGGGAGGTCGCGATGGACATCGATGAAGGCGCGGATATCGTGATGGTCAAACCGGCGCTCCCCTATTTGGATGTGATCTATCGCGTCCGGAGCGCGTTCAATGTACCGGTGGCAGCCTACCATGTCAGCGGTGAATATGCCATGCTGAAAGCGGCCGCGCGATTAAAGTGGCTGGACGAGAACCGGGTGATGATGGAAACGCTCACCTCGATCCGACGGGCCGGCGCAGACCTGATCCTGACCTATTATGCCAAAGATGCGGCCCGGCTTCTGCGGCCTTGAGAAGGCGATGTCCGTTCGTGGAGATCATTCGGGATTATACCCAACAAGATCAGAAACCGGTTTATCCGGTCGTGGCCATCGGCAATTTTGACGGAGTCCATCGCGGCCATCAGGCCATTCTGAGACAGACGGTTGATCGGGCAAAGACCGCGGGGGGAACCGGCATCGTATTGACCTTCGAACCGCATCCACTGAAGGTCTTGGCCCCCGCCATGGACCTGAAGTTTTTAATGACGTTCGAGGAGCGTCTGCATTGGATGGAGACCATGGGAATCCGGCAGGTTCGATTGGTGTCCTTCACCCATTCATTCGCCAGTCTGACCCCCCCTGAATTCGCTCGAACTATTCTCCGGGATGACCTGGGTGCAAAAGAAGTATTCGTGGGGGCCCAGTTCGCGTTTGGCAAAGAACGAAGGGGAACAATTACGGACCTTTCCGCACTGGGGCACGATTTGGGATTTCAGGTGCATCCCGTGGAGGCCGTGTCCGTGGCGGGATCCCCGGTCAGTTCATCCCGTATTCGTGAATGCCTTTTGGCCGGCCGGGTTGCCGCCGCGAGGGAACTTCTGGGAAGATCCTATCGACTCGAGGGTCGGGTCATCCCCGGAACACGAAGGGGAAGGGCCCTGGGGTATCCGACGGCGAATTTCCGGCCCTCGAACGAACTCGTTATTCCCTCCAACGGCATCTATGCGGTGCAGGTTGAGCTTAAAGGACGCACCTTGCCCGGAGTAAGCTACATCGGAACTCAGCCCACGCTGGGACCGCTGGAACGGATGGTGGAGACTCATCTATTCGAGCCTCAACCGGACTTATACGATCAACAGCTGCGGGTAGCCTTTGTAGAATGGATTCGACCGGAACAGACGTTTAAGGACGAGCGGGAGTTGCTCCGTCACATGGAAGAGGACATCCGGAAAGCCAAGGCGATCCTGGCGACCACTCCGGTCTATTAACGTTTTCCGATAATCAGCGACGCGGGCCCCTTATCAAAGAAAGGACCAGGGATGGAACGAATTTTCGGGCGACCGATCATCACACAAGATGAAATGCAGAAGCGGATTCGGGAGCTGGGCAACCAGATCACCCTGGATTACGCCGACAAGAACCTGCTGATGGTGGGCGTACTCAAGGGGGCCTTCGCCTTTTACGCCGATCTTGTGCGGGCCATTCGCCTCCTGCTCCGGGTCGACTTCATCGTGGTCACCACCCGACCCACACAGAAACGGTCGGTCGCAGGAAAGATCAAAATTCTGTCGGATATGGCCGAGGATGTGAACGGCCAGGACGTTCTCCTCGTGGAGGACATTGTCGATTCCGGGATGACCGTGAGTTTTTTAAAAAAGCAGCTCTTGGCGCGGAAACCTAAATCGCTCAAGGTTTGCACTCTCTTAGACAAACCGGAGCGCCGCAAGGTCCGGGTCTCGATCGACTACGTGGGTTTTACTCTTCCGAACAAATATGTCGTTGGCTACGGCCTGGATTACCAGAACCGTTATCGCAATCTTCCCTATATTGCGGTGATGGACAAGGTCTCGGAAGCCGAGGAGCTTTTCTATTGGCAAGAATGACGGAGCTGTGTTAAAATGATTTTCGTTGTTTCCGCGGTTGCCGCGGGACCAATTGTTCTAAATTGCTTCAGGGTTTAGGAGGTAGGTTTAGTGAGCTCGAGAATGAAAAACATGATCTTTTGGCTGCTCGTAGGTCTTTTTATGATATTGTTGTTCCATCTTTTTCAAGCCCCCAGCCAATCGTTGGAGGAAGAGATCATTTTTAGTGATTTCATGACCCGCTTGGAGAAGGGGGATGTCACCGAAGTCACGATGAAGCCCAATCAAATCAACGGGGTGTTAAAAGACGGCAATAAATTCAGGACCTATACGGTCGAATATCCGGATCTCGTGAAACTCCTGCGGGACAAGAATGTCAAGATCGTGGCGCGACCGCCGGAAGAAAGTCCATGGTATATCACCTTTTTGGTGACTTGGGGTCCTTTCGTCCTGTTTTTGGTGCTATGGTTCTTCCTGATGAGGCAAATGCAGATCGGCGGGAATAAGGCGCTTTCCTTCGGGAAAAGCCGGGCCCGCCTTCTGACCGAAGACCGGAAGAAAGTCACCTTCGCAGACGTGGCCGGAATCGATGAAGCGAAAGAAGAGGTGACGGAGATCATCGAGTTTCTGAAGGACCCTCCGAAATTCCAGAAATTGGGCGGCCGGATTCCCAAAGGGGTTTTGATTGTCGGCCCACCCGGAACGGGCAAAACCCTCTTGGCCAAGGCCATAGCCGGTGAAGCGGGCGTCCCTTTTTTCTCGATCAGCGGTTCCGATTTCGTGGAGATGTTTGTCGGGGTTGGAGCCTCGCGGGTGCGGGACCTCTTTGAACAGGGTAAGAAGAATGCTCCCTGCATTATTTTCATCGATGAAATCGATGCCGTCGGACGACTCCGCGGCGCGGGTTTGGGCGGAGGCCATGATGAACGCGAGCAAACCTTGAACCAACTGCTGGTCGAAATGGACGGCTTCGAGACAAGCGAAGGGGTGATCCTCATCGCCGCCACAAACCGGCCGGATGTTCTGGATCCGGCCTTGCTCCGTCCAGGCCGTTTTGACCGCCAGGTTGTGGTCTCCCGTCCGGACGTTCGGGGTCGCCTCGAGGTCCTTCGGGTCCACACCAAACGCTTTCCTCTGGGCAAAGACGTTAACCTCGAAGTGATCGCGCGCGGGACCCCCGGTTTTTCGGGCGCCGATCTGGCCAATCTCGTCAATGAGGCCGCGCTTTTGGCGGCCCGGATGGACAAGAAGGCCGTCGAGATGTCCGATTTTGAGGCGGCCAAAGACAAAGTCCTTATGGGTGTCGAACGGAAAAGCATGGTCCTGAGCGACGAAGAAAAGCGCACGACGGCCTACCATGAAGCGGGACATGCCTTGGTCGCACGAATGATTCCGGGAACGGACCCGGTCCATAAGGTCACCATCATTCCCCGAGGGCGGGCCTTGGGTCTGACGATGCAACTGCCGACGGACGACCGCTACACCTTTCCCCGGGAGTTCCTTTACAACAACATCGCCATTCTGATGGGAGGCCGCGCGGCCGAAGAAATCGTCCTCAATCGCATCACGACCGGCGCCGGCAATGACATCGAACGGGCCACGGACCTCGCCCGGAAGATGATCTGCGAATGGGGTATGAGCGAGAAACTGGGTCCCTTGACCTTCGGAAAGAAGGACGAAGAAATCTTCCTCGGACGCGAGATAGCGACCCGACGCGATTACAGCGAAAGCACCGCCATCGAGATCGACAACGAGGTGAAACGGCTGGTGATGGACAACTACGAGCGGGCCAAGAACATTCTACGGGAGAATATAAAGGCACTGCGGGCCATTGCGGAGGCCCTGCTGGAAAAAGAGGTGCTGGACGCGCCCGAAATAGACAAGCTCATCGAAGGAGCTTCCGCATAACCTTTATCGTTCCCGCACACAATTCTGACCCGCCTCTTTTATCCTCAGCTCGATCCCTTTCCGCCGGCTTCGGGGCAGAGGAGGTTGGATTGGCATCACAACCCGTGCAACATGCGATCCCCACACATCCCCCGACCTTCCATCTGCGGGGGCCCGGTCTGGAACTTTCTCTGGGACCGCGAACCCTCTTGATGGGCATATTGAATGTCACGCCGGATTCTTTTTCCGACGGCGGACTCTTCCTGAAAGCGGACGAGGCGATCCGCCGGGCCGAAGTCCTGGCCGAAGAGGGGGCCGATCTCATCGACATTGGAGGGGAATCCTCCCGGCCGGGCGCAGATTCGGTTCCCGTGGAGGAGGAAATTCGGCGTGTGGTACCGGTAATTGAATCTCTCGCAAAACGTCTCAGGATCCCGATCTCCATTGACACGATGAAAGCCGAAGTCGCCCGGCGGGCCCTTGCAGCCGGGGCGCGGATCGTCAATGACATCAGCGCGCTGCGCTTCGATCCGGAAATGGGACCTCTCGTCGCCCGGGAAGGCGTTCCGGTTGTGCTCATGCATATGCAGGGAACGCCCAAAACCATGCAAGCGCATCCGATGTACACCGATGTGATCCTTGAGATCCGTGATTTTTTCGAAACACGGGTTCAATGGGCTGAGCGGTCGGGGATATCCCGGGACCGTATCGTGCTGGATCCGGGCATCGGCTTCGGCAAAACGACCGAGCACAACCTGGAAATTCTCTCCCGGCTGGCGGAGTTCGGCACGATCGGCCGGCCTCTCCTGATCGGACCGTCGCGTAAATCCTTTATCGGTCAAGCCTTGGGGTTGCCCGTCGCGGAACGGCTCGAGGGAACGGCGGCGGCCGTGGCCGTAGGGGTCTTGAACGGGGCTTCCATCATCCGCGTCCACGACGTCAGGGCCATGGTTCGCGTGGTCCGGATGGTGGAGGCCATGAAGCGGGATCGACATGCGTGAGATGGTTTTGAGCATGCGGTGGCAGGATGTTCTTGACATCGCCATCGTCGCCACGATGCTGTACTGGCTTTTTCTGATCCTGAAGGGCACACGCGCCCTCAAGATCTTGGTGGGACTGACCTTTCTTCTGCTCGCATCCATCCTATCCAAATCGGTCGAGCTCTATACGGTGGATTGGCTGGTAACAAGTTTCTGGGCCCAAATGGTCCTGGTCATCGTCATACTTTTTCAGCCCGAAATCCGCCGGGCCCTCGCCCAAATCGGTCAGACCCCGTTCAATCGAACCATGAACACCGGCGAGGAATCCCGTACGCTCGAAGAGATCATCCGCGCGGTGATCTCGATGGCCAACAAGAGAATGGGGGCGATCATCGTTCTTGAAAGGGAGATCGAACTGAAGGACATCGTGGAGGTCGGCGTGGCGTTGGACGCCAAATTGTCCAAGGAGCTGCTCCTGAGCCTCTTTATGCCGTATTCGCCGCTTCACGACGGCGCTGTGATCATCAAGGGAGACCGCTTGATTGCCGCCGGGTGTTTCCTGCCCTTGACGTTGAGCCCGGATGTGAACAAGATGCTCGGCACCCGTCACCGGGCCGCGCTGGGAATCACGGAGGAAACCGATGCGGTCGTGATCGTGGTCTCGGAGGAAACCGGAGCGATCTCGGTCATTATCGGGGGGAAATTGACCCGGGAACTGGACGCCGCCGCGCTTCGACGGGTCCTGAACCGGATCTTCCTTCGGGAAAAAAGGGAAGGACTGGCGCTGGTTGAACGATTAAAGGAGTTCTTTCCGGTCCGCTCCAAATGATTCTGAATCATCTGAAGGCCCTGCTGCTGGATAACTACCTGATCAAGATCACCTCGCTCGCCTTCGCGGTGATCCTCTGGTTCTACGTGAATTCGAAGGGCGGGGTGGAGATGGAACTGACCGTTCCGTTGGAATTGCAAAACGTCCCTCCCAGCCTGGTTGTCGTCGGAGACATGATCAACGACGTGAATGTTCGGATCAAAGGTCCCGAGCGGATTCTCCAACAGATAACGGGCCATCGACTGAGCGCCGCCCTGGATTTGACGAAGGCCCGGGAAGGTGATAACGTTTATTTTTTGGATCCCTCGGTCATTGCGGTCCCTTCCAATACTCAAATCACTTGGATCAACCCGAGACGCGTCGTGATCCGCACGGAGGCCTTGTTAAAAAGGGCGGTCCAGGTCTCGGCCCGGGTATATGGCATCCCCGCCGCGGGTTATCGGATTGATCGCGTGGAGGTCACGCCGGCATGGGTCACGGTTGAGGGCGCCCGAAGCATCGTCGATCCGCTCACCCAACTCATGACGGACCCGATCGACGTCACCGGCGCACGGAGAACACTCGTCCGCGAGACCAAGCTGATTCTTTTGGGAAAGGATCTCCGGGTCGATGAAAAACAGCCGATTCAAGTAAAGGTGCATTTTGTCAAACAGGATTAAAATGAAACCCGGACAGGCCAAAAAATTATTCGGAACAGACGGAGTTCGGGGAATCGCCAACCAAGAACCGATGACCTCCGAGATGGCCATGAAATTGGGCCGGGCCGCGGCCTACCTGTTCAAGAATAAGGCCGGTCGTCACCGAATCGTCATCGGAAAAGATACCCGTCTGTCGGGCTACATGCTCGAAAGCGCATTGACCTCCGGCATCTGCTCGATGGGCGTGGACGTCCTTTTGGTGGGCCCCTTTCCCACCCCCGGCATCGCCTTTCTCACACGGAGCCTGCGCGCGGACGCGGGCGTCGTGATCTCGGCCTCGCACAATTCCTTTCAGGACAACGGAATCAAATTCTTCTCCCGGGACGGGTTGAAACTTCCGGACCGGATGGAACACGAGATGGAAGCGCTCATCTTCTCGGGAAAAATCGACGCCATCCGCCCGACGGCAGACGCGATCGGGAAGGCCTTCCGCGTGGACGATGCGGAGGGACGATACATCGAGTTCGTCAAGAGCTCCCTTCCGAAGGGGATGACCCTGCAAGGTTTGACGGTTGTGGTCGATTGCGCGAACGGCGCGGCCTACAAAGTCGCGCCGACGATTCTGCGGGAGCTGGATGCGAAGGTGATCGTCCTGGGAGACGAACCCGACGGGATGAACATCAATCGGAACTGCGGCTCCACCCATCCGGACGTGATCCGAAAAGCGGTCCGTGAGCAGCACGCCGATGTCGGAATCGCTCATGACGGCGATGCCGACCGGGCGATCTTCACCTGCGAGAAAGGCCGTTTGTTGAATGGAGATCAAGTGATGGCGGCCTTGGCCGTGTCCCTGAAAAAGATGAGGCGGCTCAACAAAAACACGCTGGTCACAACCGTAATGAGCAACATGGGTCTGGATCGGGCCATGAAGGCGGCCGGCATTCAGATCGTGAAGACGGCGGTGGGAGACCGGTATGTGCTGGAACGAATGCTTAGCGACGGTTATAACTTCGGAGGGGAGCAATCCGGCCATTTGATCTTCTTGGACTACAACACCACGGGTGATGGACTGATCACGGCCGTACAGGTCCTCGCCCTGATGAAGACCACCGGAAAACCCCTTTCCGAACTGGCCAAGGTTATGACCAATTTTCCCCAAGTGCTGGTCAACGTCCCGGTCAAAGAACGGCACGACTTCTCAACAATTCCGAAGGTGAAGCAGCGGATCGAACTACTGGAAAAGAAACTGGACGGCTCCGGGCGGCTCTTGGTCCGCTACTCCGGAACCGAGCCCCTCATCCGGATCATGATCGAAGGGGAACATGAACCGGAAATTAGGAAATGGGCCGACGATCTGGCGAAAACCATTCAGGACGCCCTAGGGGCCAAAGGATGAGTTCAAAGGGGAGTGGAAGAAACCAGCCCTTATAAAAATAGACAATACAAACCGGTTTGTGGTATAGGTTTTTAGCGAGGAAACGCCATGACCTTTCGACAGCGGACGCTGGTGTTCACTACGATCGGGGTTCTCCTCCGGGGCATCGCCGGCGGGCAAGGATTTGATCAGGTCCTATCCAGCAAGCACAACGTGATTCCGGCCGGCGCGGCTTCCCCGATGGAAACGGTTTGTGGTTCCTGCCATATTAAAGGCACCGTCTCCCAGGCCGCGGCCGCCTGGGACAAAGATAATCCGATCAAGACCTTTCAGACGACCCACGTTGTCCCGCCTCCTTCAGGAAAGGGCACCCCCGATACAAAACCCTTCGGGCCTTCCTTTGACTGCTTGACCTGCCACGACGGGGTCCTCGGCAGCAACATCCATCAGCTCGGGTTTTCTGGGTCGGCGGCGACTTACAACCCCCGGGCCGTCGCCGCCCTGCGGACCGGCCTTCAAATTCCGGACCACCCCGATTCGATCCTGTATCCACGACAACCGGACGGAACGTACGCCAACGATCGGCCCGATCCGAAGCTCAAACGTTACTGGTCGATTCCCGACCGTGACGAAAGCGGTGTGATCTTGCCGACCGGACCCCAATCCGCCGCGCTGAATTTGCAAAACATCGACCCGAACGATCCGGCCTCCGCCGCGACATTGGTCCGAACCTTCCGGGGCGTCATCCATTGCGATTCCTGTCACAATCCCCACGACAACGACACCCGTCCTTTTCTCCGCGTCCCCATCAAGACGCTATGCCTGGTCTGTCACGACCGCTAATCCGGGTTCTGGGCAAGCCGCCGTAAAATCATGTCGGAGGTCAGTCCCTCTATCTGAACCCACTTCTGTCGGGAGCGCACCCCACGGATGATCTGGATCCGGCTTTTCGGAGTCTGAAACAACTCCGCCAGAAAGACCCGACAGGCCTCGTTCGCTGCGCCTTCGACCGGAGGAACCGTCAGCCGCAACCTCAATGCGCCGTCATGGATGCCGGACAACTCCTGGCGGGAGGCCCTGGGCTGGACCGAAACTTTGAGAACAACGCCTTCTTCGGTTTCACGCAGATCGAGCGGTGGGATATCGGGCATGGTGTATCTTCACCACCTTGACGTCGGGAAATGGTTTTCGCTGCATCTGCAGCGATCGAAAATACCCTTCAATCACATCCCGAATGTTGCCCAGCACCTCATCCTCCGAACGTCCGAGGGCCGTACAGCCGGGCAGGGCCGGAACCATGGCCGTATAGATCCGGTCTTTTTGAGTGATGTACACATCGTAATGCATCTTCACCTCCATAGGCCGGCGGCTGAAAAAGTCCATAGGCCGTGTCCTCGCCCCCTCGGTCTTCTCGAGCTACCGGTGGAGTGCGCCTCGCTCGCCCTCGGGGCCGCGGCCTCGTAACCCCGGTCCAGGATCGATCGTGTCGGAAGTCTCCGGAGGGGGGATCAGGTTTTTTTTGAGCAGCCTGCCATATCACGGTATTCAACTCGCAGCTTGCCAGAGAGGTTTCGCCGTTATGTTTTCGGTTTCAACAGACGGACATTGTCATCCCGTTCCTCTTCCGATCGTTCTTTTTTTCCGTTCTTGTCCTCTTCACGATCCTCAAGTTCGACAACCCTCTGGAAGATCTTGATCATGGACCGGATCTTCTCCAGGAACACGACCCTTTGCTTCTGAAGATCGAGGATTTCCCGTCTAATGGCGGCCATTTCTTCATGGGCCCCGTGGATCATTTGCTCCGCTTTCAGCTCCGCTTCTTTCAAGACCAGATCCGCATCTCTTTGGGCCCCGTGCTTCATTTCCTCCACCAGGTCTTGAGCTTTCATCAGGGTATTGTTCAAGGTGGCCTCTTTCTTTCGCAACTCGGCCAGTTGATTCTCCGATTCGGCCACCTTCTCTCGAAGGGTGCTGTTCTCTCGGACCAGCGCCTCGTAATCCTCGGTGATGGCATCGAGGAAGCTGTCCACTTCCTGCCGGTCATAGCCCCGCACCCGGACCTTGAAACCGGCCTGCTGAATGTCCAACGGTGTGATCTTCATTCCATCCTCCTCTGGCTGACGTGCGTGAGGCCCGCGGCGGCGGATTATTGCAGCCGAAGGGCCAATTGATACAAACTGGCCACCAAAAAACTTCTCAGGAAAATTAGGATCAGGATCACGATCAACGGCGAAAGATCGATACCCATATTATACACCGGGATGAGCCGACGGACGGGGTGCAGCACCGGCTCCGTCACCTTGTAAAGAAACTGGACGATCGGGTTATAGGGATCCGGATTGACCCAAGAGATCAGGGCCCGGATAATGATCACCCACATGTAAAAATTCAAAATGATACTGACCACCTCAGCGACGGCCTTAATCAGGTTGGCGGCGATGAACATTGTTATGCCGGTCCCCCTTCAATCCCTTCCGTCATTCCCCGAGGGCCGAAAATCGCGGTCCCGACACGAATCAGGGTCGCCCCTTCCTCGATGGCCACCTCAAAATCGCCGGACATTCCCATCGACAGCTCCCGAACGGGCCGTCCGGCCCGCCCGAGCTCTTCCGCTTTTTCACCCAGCCAGCGAAAATAGGGCCTCGATCGTTTCGGATCGGTTGACGGGGGCGGAATCGTCATCAATCCGTCCAGAACAAGATGCGGAAGGGCCGCCGTTTTCCGAACCAAATCGTCCACCGCTTCCGGTAATATCCCGTGTTTGCTGGGCTCGCGGGACACATTCACTTGAATCAGCACCCTTTGTCGGATCCCGGCCTGCTCGGCGCGCCGTTCGATCTCTTCGGCCAGCTCGGGACTGTCGACCGAATGGATCAGATCAAAATTCGGGACGGCCTGCTTTACTTTATTCCTCTGAAGGTGGCCGATCAGATGCCACCGAACCGTCTCCCCAAGGGCCTTGATTTTCGGCAGGGCTTCCTGAACCCGGTTTTCGCCCAGCACGGTGGCGCCGGCCGCCACGGCCTCCCGAACACGGTCGCTCCTCACCCCTTTGGTGACGACAACCAGCGTAATCCGTCTCGGATCACGTCCGGACCGTTCCGCGGCGGCGAGGATCCGTTCCCGGACCCATCGCAGATTGGCGGCGACTGATCCATCCATCTCTCCATCCGGCAGGGACACGGCACGCCTTGCCCGACTGGGCTCTTTACAACCGTCCCGATGAACGATCATGCTTGGATCATTATCCCGCTGATCATTCCGCCGGACGAGTCACCGTCGCGTCGGAACGAATAGAAACGTTCCGGATGACAAAAGGTGCAGGCATAGGCCACCGTGATCCCTTCCGGCGGAACCCCCGTGGCCACCAGTTGGCGGAAATTCAATCCCGCCAGGTCGAGCATTCCTTTGCCGTTCCCCTTCTCCCTTACCACCTCGCTCCAATAGCCGAACCGTTCCCGAAGCGGCGTCAACACCGGCCCGTTCACTTCATAACAACAAGGCCCGATCGCCGGGCCGATTCCGACTCGAAGATCGCCGGGATGGCTCCCGAAGGAAGACCGCATCGTCAGAACGGCCTTGGAGGCGATCGCGTTAAGCGATCCTCGCCAGCCCGCATGCACGGCTGCGGCAACCTTGTTGACCTCATCCCAGATCAAGATGGGCAGGCAGTCGGCCGTTCGGACCGCGATCGCCATCCCAGGCCGCTTGGTGATCATGGCGTCCGCCTCCCGTTCCGGTCCGGATGGATCGGAAGCCTGGGCCGCGTCGACCACCCAGATGGAAACGCCGTGCACCTGGCGAACCGTCGCAATCCGGTTCGTTTGGAGTCCGAAATACTTCGCCAGAATTTCCATCGGACGAGGACCGCGAAGACCAAACAGCGCCCGCCATGGGGGATTTCCGCCCTTCCATGGAAGTTCCACGGCACGATGGTCCTCGATTTCGATCACATGAAACGATGCCGCCATCTCACCTACCACATTATGCCGATCCATGAGCTTAGACATGCTTAATCCGCACAGTGCGGAGTTTCCCTCCGCGCGAAGACAAGCTCCGCTCTGAATTTTTTCCGATCCTTCGTCACCGCAATTATGAATCAGACACCTCAGTCCGCCTGTTTTCGCAAAAAGGTCGGAACGTCCCATTCATCATCGACGTTGAGTCCGCCCGGCGGATATCCGCTGTTCGCCACCTTTCGCAGAAAGGCGGGCCGGTCCAGGCTCTTCGAAGGCACCGGTTTGGAGGCCGCGGATTTTACGGGCTCTTCCCGAATCAATTCCTTATCGAAACCGGTGGCGATGACGGTGACGATCACGTCCTCCTTCATCTGTTTGTTGATCACGGAGCCGAAGATAATGTTGGCCTCCGGGTCGGCCGCCTCCTGAATAATCGTGGAGGCCTCGCTCACCTCGTGAAGGGACAATCCTTCCCCCCCGGTGATGTTCAGGAGCACCCCCCGCGCCCCATGAATCCCGTCCTCCTCGAGCAGGGGACTGGAGATCGCCCTCTGGGCCGCCTCCACCGCGCGATGATCGCCCCGGGCGAATCCCATTCCCATCACGGCCCGCCCCATATGGGCCATCACGGTCCGGACATCCGCAAAATCCACATTGACCAGACCGGGCGTCGTCACGAGATCCGCGATCCCCTGGACCGCCTGGCGAAGCACATCATCCACCATCTTGAAGGATTTCGGCACGGAGGCGGTTTTGTCCACGATCGACAGAAGCCGCTGGTTGGGGATCACGATCAGGGAATCGACCACCTTCTTCAGTTCGTCGATGCCTTCCTCGGCACGACGCATCCGAAGCGCCCCCTCGAATTGAAACGGTTTCGTGACGACGGCCACCGTCAAGGCTCCAAGTTCCCGGGCGACATTCGCGATAATGGGCGCCGCACCGGTTCCGGTCCCTCCCCCCATGCCGGCCGTCACGAAAACCATATCGGCTCCCTCCAGCATTTCCCGGATTTTCTGTGCGTCCTCCAGCGCGGCCTCCCGACCCACGTTGGGATTGGCCCCGGCCCCAAGACCCTTGGTCAATCGGGCGCCCATCGGAAGGGTGCAAGGCGCCTTGGACAGGCTCAACGCCTGGACATCGGTATTCGCCGAGATGAATTCGACCCCCGAAAACTTGGAGGCGATCATCGTGTTCACCGCATTGCAACCGCTGCCCCCGACCCCGATGACTTTGATCTTGGCCGGCCTGATCTCGGCCTCTTCAAAGAGAAACATGCGTGACCTCCTTTTTTTGTGTGAGGGCCCGTGCGGATAAATCGACCCGCGTCCTCCGATGCCCCCACGCCCCGCGCTCGCACCGGCAAAGCCGGATGCCCGCTTATTATAATTGTCTTAAAAAAATTCCTGGACCCATTCCCGCATCCGGCCGGCCACTTTGTAGAACAGCCGCCGATCTTTGAACCGCCGCACCTCCCGTTCCCCTTGCGTCTTGAGCGCATACAGGATCAGTCCCACCCCCGTGGCATACATCGGATTATTCACGATGTCCGCCAAGCCGCCCACGTTGGTCGGAGCACCCAGACGGACCGGCAGATCCAAAATCCGTTCGGCCACCTCGACCATTCCCCTCAGCGTGGCGCTCCCGCCCGTGATCACCACCCCCGAGGCCACCCGCTCCTCGTAACCCGTCCGCTTGATCTCTCGGGCCACCAGTCCGAAGATTTCCTCGGCCCTCGGCTCGATGATTTCGGACAGGATCTGACGCGATAGAATCCGGGGCGGACGGCCCCCGACGCTGGGGACCTCGATCGTTTCATTCTCCTTCACCATCGAGGTCATGGCGCAGCCGTACTTGATCTTGATCTTCTCGGCCTCGGCCACCGGCGTCCGAAGCCCGATCGCCACATCCCCCGTCAGATGATTCCCGCCGATTCCCAATACCGCCGTATGCCAGATTCCTCCGTCGACAAAGGTCGCGATATCGGTCGTTCCTCCCCCGATGTCCACCATCGTAACGCCCAGATCCCTCTCCTCCGGGGTTAACACCGCCTCGCTGGACGCTAAGGGTTGAAGGATGATGTCGATCACTTCAAGCCCGGCCCGGTTCACGCTCTTGATGATGTTCTGGGCCGAGGTCACGGCCCCGGTGATGATGTGCACCTCGGCTTCCAAACGGACGCCGGCCATTCCAAGGGGGTCTTTGATCCCGTCCTGATCGTCCACGATGAATTCCTGCGGTAGGACGTGCAGGACTTCGCGGTCGAGGGGAATCGCGACGGCCCGTGCGGCGTCGATGACGCGTTCCACATCCGCCTGACTCACCTCCCTCTCCTTCACGGCGATGACGCCGCGGCTGTTGAAGCCCTTGACGTGCCCGCCGGCGATTCCGGCATAAACGGCCTGGATCTGAACCCCGGCCATGAGCTCGGCCTCCTCCACCGCCTTCTTGATCGACTCCACCGTGCTCTCGATGTTCACCACCACGCCTTTTCGGAGTCCGCGGGATGGACTGGTGCCGATGCCGATCACGTCGATGCCGGAAAGGCCGTCCGACCGGGACGAGCGGTTGATTTCGCCGACGATGGCGCAGATCTTCGTCGTGCCGATGTCAAGGCCTACGATGATATCTTCTCGCTTCGCCAATTCCGATGACCTCCTTTCAGATGCCGCCCGGACCGCCGCGGGGCCGGTCGTTGAAGAACCCCGGCTTTCCACCCGGGGATTCTTCGATCCGGGTGGAGTCTCCTCGTCTTAATCCGCTCCCTGACCCCGCCCTCACCTGCGGGGATAACGCTCACTATACGGATTCATTGGGAATCGGTTGTCCATGCTTCATCGGACCACCACCTGCGCCGGAAACCGCAGATCGACTTCCTGCACCCCCTCATGCCGCCGCTCGATCTCGTTCTCGACCGACAGGAAGCGGCGCCACTTTTCATCAATGGATCCTTCTCCGAACCGGATCCAGTATCCATTCCGCCGGACCCGGACGTCGTCCCATTGGCCGGCGTCCAAATCCATCCCCGGCTCCGCTGATGAAGACGCCGCGCGCAAAACGTCCAGGGCCGCTCCAAACCGTTGGACGGCCGCAGAATCCCCGTCCCGTAGTGAACTCGCTTCCACCCCATGAATGACGGGAAGGTGCGACCAGGGATTGGGGGTCTGCGCTCCGTTGGGCCATTCCTCCAGCACCGTCCCGGTGTCATCCACAATGGCCTCGATCTGCCGACCGGCCAGAACCGCAACGGGACGGCGCTCGGTCACCCGAACGGACAGGGTGTCCGGGTATTCCTTGCGCAGGTTCACGTCCCGGATCCAGGGTTCGCCCAACAACGACCCTTTCAGCGAAACCAGATCCAGATCGAGGAGGCTTGATCCCGATGAAGAATAACGAAGACGCTCGAGGGCTTTGAGCTTTGCCGCCCGCTCCCAACCCACGGTACGGACCTCCTGAAGTGTGAACAGGCTTGAATGCCTCACCCCGTTCATCAAGGCGTACCACCCCCACAATCCCGCACCCGCGACACCCGCCAACGGCAGGGCATATAAGAGAACCTTCGCAACCCGCGCGCCCGGGCCGGCCCATAGAACCCCTTTCCCGCGCGCCCGGGCCGGCCGCAGTTTTGAAACCCCTTTCTGGCCCCTTTTCTGTGCAGGGACGGAGTTTAAATCTCCTCTGGACCGATGGTATCGATACATCATCTTCGTGACGATTCGATCGCCGAATGAACGATTTTGGCCACCAACTGATCATAGGAGATTCCGGCCGCCTCCGCCGCCTTGGGAAGGAGGCTCGTCTCGGTCATGCCGGGGACCGTATTGATCTCCAACACAAACGGGCGTTCGCCCCGATCGATCCGAAAATCAACCCGACTGCATCCCCGACACCCGACGATCCGATGGGTCTTCAACGCCAGGGCCTGGACTCCCTTCGTAACCTCCGAGGAGAAACGGGCCGGCACGATGTATTCCGTCATTTCCTTCGTGTACTTCGCCCGGTAGTCGTAAAAAGCGTCCTTGGGAACGATCTCAATCAGCGGGAGCGGGGTCTCCTCCAAAATTCCGGCGGTCACCTCGTGTCCCTCGATGTATTCCTCCACAAGAATCTCATTGCCGTGTCGGAACGCCTCCCGGTAGGCCGCCTCGACGGCCCCCAGGTCCCGAACGATCGTGACTCCAATGGTGGATCCCTCCGAGACGGGCTTCACAACCACCGGGCCTTCCAACTCTTCCGGGAGTTCCCGGAATCCGGAGGCGGATAGATGATCCGACCGAAGCACGGAGTATTTCGGCGTGGGAACACCGTGGGCCTCCAGAATTCGCTTCGTCATCACCTTGTTCATGCCGATTGCGCTGGCCAGCACGCCCGAGCCGGTATAGGGAATCCCGAGAATTTCGAGCAACCCTTGAATCGCGCCGTCTTCCCCCCCGCGGCCGTGGAGGGCATTGACGACCAGCTCGATCTTTTCCCGCCGGAGCCGCTCGGCGACTGTTTCATCCAAATCGATCGCCACCACCGTGCAGCCCTGCCGACGGAGCGAGGCCTCCATGGCCCGTCCGCTCTTCAGCGAAATTTCACGTTCGGCCGACGCACCGCCCATCAGGACGGCGATTTTTTTGTTCGTCAACATCGATGAATTAAAGGGGCTCACGTCGCCCCATCCACACATCGGCTGCAAACCGCCGAGTGCGGGCCGGCTAAGCCGGATGGAGCGACTCGACTGAGCTCGTCGAAGTTCTCCCCCTCCCGCTCGCCAGGCTCGCCGGGCGGATACCCGCTCGGATGATCGAACCCATAATCGGTCAATCCCTTCCCACCACCCTGAGTTCCAGCTCCAAGGTGATCCCCGTCCGCTCCTCGACGCGCTTTCCGACGGCTCGAATCAACTCCAAGACATCCTTGGCCGTGGCCCGGCCGAGGTTGACGATAAAATTGGCATGTCGCTCCGAGACCTGCGCATCGCCGATGCGATGGCCCTTCAGTCCGACCTGCTCCACCAGCTCGGCCGCGAAATGGCCGTTCGGATTCTTGAAAATGGAACCGGCGTTGGGAAGGGCGAGGGGTTGAGTCGCCTTGCGTCGATCGATAAAGCCCCGCATCCGCCGCTGGATCTCGGGCTGGGTCGAGGGATGAAGTTGAAACACCGCGCCGACAATAACCCCCTTCGGGATGCGGGACGACCGGTAGCCGAATTCCATCTCGCTCCGGGTCACCGCCCGGAGGGTCCCGGTCGGCTCCACGATCCGGACTGCGGTCAGGCGATCGGCGATTTCCCCCTCGCGTGTTCCGGCGTTCATGACGACGGCCCCTCCCACCGTTCCCGGAATGCCTTGAGCGAACTCCAGCCCGGTCAAACTCCGTTTCATCGCATGTCGGGCCAGGTTGGAGAGAAGGACACCGCCCTCCGCGTCGACCTGGGTTTCGTTCGGGTCCGTGATCTTCTCAAAACGGGACAGCTTCACGACAATCCCCCGGATCCCCCCGTCCCGGACCAAGAGGTTTGATCCCCCCATGACAAAGACCGGCACGTCCCGTTCCCGGGCCTGTCGCACCAGACGCACCAAGGCCTCCAGGTCCTTGGGCACCACCAGAACATCCGCCGGTCCGCCGATCCGGAGCGTCGTATGGCGGCTCAACGCCTCCTGCCAGCCCATCTCGCCTTCGACTCCATGAACGGCTTCGCGGAGCGTTTTCTCATCGGTTTTTTTCATTCCGTCCCGTCCGATAATCGATCCAACACGGCCTTCCCGATTTTCCAGACATCCCCCGCCCCGAGCGTCAGGATCATGTCGCCCGGCCGGACCATGGAAACAAGCTGTTCCACAATCGCATCCCGTGTCGCAAGAAAGTGGACATCCTTGTGGCCGTGCTGCTTCACCTGATCGTACAAACTCCGGCCCGTGATCCCCTCGACGGGCGCCTCGCCGGCGGCATAAATTTCGGTGAGGATCAGGCTGTCGGCCTGATAGAAGGCCGTGCCGAATTCCTTGATCAGGTCGCGCGTCCGCGAGTACCGGTGCGGCTGAAAAACCACCAGCAGCCGTCGATTAAAGCCGGCTTTCGCCGCCGACAGGGTCGCCTTGATCTCGGTGGGATGATGGCCGTAGTCGTCAACGATCATGACCCCGCCCTTTTCGCCCACCGGATGGAATCGACGCTCCACGCCCGCAAACTCGGCCAGTGCCTTTTGGATCGCCTCGAGACCGACCTCCAGTTCCATCCCGACCGCGATGGCGGCCAGGGCGTTGTAGATGTTGTGCATTCCCGGAAGGGCGAGGCGGAAACGCCCCAGCCTCTTATTACGGAAATGAACCGAAAATTCCGATTCCCACCCCTTGAGCTCCACCTCGCCGCCCACCAGATCGGCCTGCGTCGTCATCCCGTAGGTCAGATACCGGACATTGAGTTGCGGGATGATCTGCTGAATCGACTCCTGATCCAGGCAAACCACGGCCAATCCGTAGAAGGGCACCTTGTTCAAGAAATCCAGGAAGGCCCGCTGGATCTGGTCTAGGTCCCGGTAGTATTCGAGATGCTCCCGATCGATCGTCGTCACCACCGCGATGGTCGGGGAAAGCCGCAGGAACGACCCGTCGCTCTCGTCCGCCTCGGCCACCAGCAACTCACCCTGGCCCAGCTTGGCATGGCTTCCAAAGCGGTTGAGCTTGCCGCCGATCACGGCCGTCGGGTCCAGCCCGCCTTCCGCCAGGACCGAGGCCACCAGCGATGTCGTCGTGGTCTTGCCGTGCGCGCCGGCGATCGCGACTCCGTATTTGAGTCGCATCAGTTCGGCCAGCATCGCGGCGCGCGGGATCACGGGGATTAAACGTTCCCGCGCCGCCAGGACCTCCGGATTCTGCGGCGAAACGGCGGAGGAAACGACCACCACCTGGGCCTGACCGAGATTCGAGGGACGGTGTCCGATGGAGATCTTGCCGCCGATCGCCTCCAATCGCTTGACCGTCTCGGAATGGGAAAGATCGGAACCCGTCACGCGATACCCCATATTGAGAAGGACCTCGGCGATACCGCTCATCCCGGCCCCCCCGATGCCCACAAAGTGAATCTGCTGAATCTTACGAAACATGACTCATGGATCCTCCGATACTCCCACCGGCGGCGCTCGAACCGGCCCGGCCGGAGGCTCGCTTGTATTTGAGACCGTGCATGCCGTTTATGCCCCGATGAGCTGCAGGCAGTCTGCGACGATCTTCTCGGCCGCCTCCGGACGGCCCAGCCGTCGGCTCCGCTCGGCCATTTGATCCAGCCGGCCCGGATGGGTCAATAAGGTCGTGATCGACCCGGCCATCCGTTCGCCCGTCAGGTCCCGCTCCAGAATCACCTCCGCCGCGCCGGCCTCGGCCAAGGCGCGTGCGTTTTTTTCCTGATGCCCATGGGTCGCAAAGGGAAACGGGATCAGGATCGCGGGAAGACCGCGGGCGGTCAACTCGGCCACGGTCGTCGCACCGGAACGGCAGACGACCAGATCGGCCGCGCGGTAGGCCTCCGAGACCGGCGCCAGGAACGGCGAGACCACGGCGTCAAACCCCCTACCGGTGTATCCCTCCTGGAGCCATCCGGCATCCTTCTCCCCCGACTGGTGGATAATTCGGATCTTGGTCTTCCAAGCGTCCAATCCGGTCAGGGCTTCCATCATGACCCGATTGATGGCCCGGGACCCCTGGCTGCCCCCCATCACCAGGACCGTCGCTTTTCCGGATTTCCCGGAGGGCCGATCCCCCATCCCCAGGATGTCCCGACGAACCGGGTTTCCAAAAACCCGGATCGATCCGGGCTTCGCCCGATCCTTAAACCAGTTCCGCGTCTCCTCGAACGACAGATAGATCCGATCCACCCACGACCCGAGGATTCGGTTGGTCAGGCCCGGCACCGCATTCGGTTCCACCAGGACGCGCGCCAATCGCATCACGGCGGCCATCGCCATAATCGGACCGGAGGCATACCCCCCCACCCCGATGACAAGATCGGGACGGACTTCTCTCAAAATCCTCCAGGATCGCCAGAGGCCCGCCGGTATCTCTAACAGCGTCTTCATTTTGCGCCATCCTACCTTCCCGACCCAACCCCCGATGGGGACCAGCCGAAGATCGAACCCTTCCCGAGGAATGATCTTGGTCTCAAGTCCTCGGGCGGTCCCAACGAACAGGACGCCGGCGCCGGGGCGCTGCCGTTGGAATTCGTGCGCCAGCGCGACGCCCGGGAAGAGATGGCCGCCCGTTCCACCGCCCGCGATCACGATGCGCACCCCGCTAGGACCCCCTCAGCCCGCGTTCGCGCCGATCCGACCGGACCGCCGGCTTGGTTTTCCATCCGGATCGGATCCCCTCACGGGAGAGGATCGATCGCCCGGCCGGAACGGTCCTTGAAATATTCCAGAGGATGCCGATCGCCGTAAAATTCACGACGAGCGAGGACCCGCCGTAGCTTAAGAACGGCAGCGTCAGACCTTTCGTCGGCAGCAGGCCGGTCACAACGGCCATGTTGACCACGGCCTGAACAATGATCATCATCGTAAGGCCGAAGGCCAGATGCCGTCCGAAGGGATCCGGAGCCTTCAAACTGATCGACAGCCCCCGCCAGGCCAGCATTCCGAACAGGACCAGAACACTCAGGGTTCCCAGCAAGCCCAACTCCTCGCCGATCACCGCAAATATAAAATCGGTATGCGGGTACGGAAGAAAAAAAAGTTTCTGCCGCCCCTCCCCCAATCCCATTCCGACCGTTCCGCCTCCCCCCAGCGCCAAGAAAGACTGGATCATCTGAAATCCCGTGTCGGTCGGGTCCCGCCATGGATCCAGAAAGGCCATCCACCGTTGGCGTCGGTAGCCGATCTTCATGATCATGGCGTACAAGACCGGCGCCGCCAACAGTACCATGACCCAGAGATGCCGCCACCTCGCGCCGCCGATGAACAGCATGAGACCGGCCACCAAACCCATCACGGCGGCCGTCCCCAGGTCCGACTCCCCCATGATCAAGGCCAGCAAAACCCCGATCACGACCATCGGGGGCAGAAAATCCCGGAAAAATTCGTCCAGGCGGTCCCGCTTTTTCATCAAATACCGAGCCAGGTAGATCACGCCGCAAATACGCGCCGCCTCCGAGGGTTGAAGGGTCAAGGAGCCCAATCGAATCCACCGGCGGGATCCGTTCAGCTCGATGCCGATGCCCGGGATGAGAACCAAGCCCAGCAGAACCACCGCTCCCAGAACCAGCGGCAAGGCCATCCGATTCCAAAACTCGTAGGGGACATGCGACACCGCCACCATCGCGGCCACTCCAACGACGGCCCAAAGCATCTGCCGCTTGAAGAAAAAAAGCGAGTCGCCGTACTGGTGTCCGGCCAAAACGGCGCTGGCGCTGTAGATCATCACCACGCCGGTCAGCATCAACAAAAGGGTCAGCAGGACTAACGAGCGGTCGCCACGGGCCTTGTCCATTTTTATAGCCGGTTCACGGCCTCCCTAAAACGACGTCCTCGGTCCTCAAAATCCCGGAACATGTCAAAACTGCTGCAGGCCGGCGACAGGAGCACCACGTCTCCCGAAACCGCCTCCCGGGCGGCCCGTTGGACGGCCTCCTCCAGGTTGTCGGCCTCGAGTACGTGCAGCAGGTCTCCCCAGGCCGCCCGCAGGGTCGGACGCGCCTCGCCGATCAAGAGGGCCGACTTCACCCGGTGGCGGATGAGATCCCGAAGAAGAGTAAAATCCCCTCCCTTGTCCCGGCCGCCCGCGATCAGCACGACGGGCTCGTTAAAGGCCTCCAGGGCCTTGGCCAGTGCCGCGACGGTGGTCGCCTTCGAGTCGTTGACGTACAGCACCCCATTCCGTATCCGAACCGGTTCCAGCCGGTGCTCGAGCCCTTTAAATCCCATCACGGCCTCCCGGATTCGATCCGGGGCGCAGCCGCAAACGATCCCGACGGCCGAAGCGGCCAGGACGTTCTCAAGATTGTGGGACCCCGGTAAAGGGATCTCTTTCCGGCGAAGGATCTCGACCCGCTCCGCAGGAGCCGAGACGCCGACGGCCACCAGCCGTTCCGAATCCAGATACACCCCCGGTGCCGGCCGGGGGCTTCGGCCGGCGAACACCCTTCTCGATCGGACCGAATCGGTCCGCTCGAAAACCAACGCATCATCGGCATTGACGACGGCCGTATCGTCCGCCGTTTGATTTTCAAATATCCTCATCTTGGCCGCCAAATAATCCTCAAAACTCCGATAGCGATCCAGGTGATTGGGCGTGACGTTGAGCAGCGCCGCCACCCGAGGCCGGAAGGTCCGGACGGTTTCGAGTTGAAAACTGCTGACCTCCACAACGATCCAATCCCATTCGGTCCGTTCCAGGACGGCTTCGCACAGCGGCCGGCCCAGATTCCCTCCGACAAAGACCCGGCGCCCCGCAGCCTTCAGGATTTCACCCGTCAGCGCGGCGGTGGTGCTCTTACCGTTGGTTCCGGTGACCGCTACGATCGGGGCCTTCGCGAATCCGTATCCCAGTTCGATCTCTCCGATCACCGGCACACCCCCGGCCTGCGCCGCCTGAACTTCCTCCACCCCCTCGAGCGGAATCCCGGGGCTTATTACGATCAGCTCCGCCTCCTGAAATGCCGATTCAGGATGTCCGCCGATCCGATATCGAACCGAGCCCTCTTTTTTTAATGTCGTCAAGGGCCCTTCCAGCTCGGCCTCGGACCGACGGTCCGTCACCGTCACCCACGCCCCCCGCTGAACCAACAAGCGCGCCGCGGCCTCACCGCTCCGCCCCAGGCCCACGACCGTGACCTTTTTCCCCTCCACGTCCAGCGCCATCCGATCACCTCAGCTTCAAGGTGCTCAGACTCAGAAGCGCCATTACGATGGCGATGATCCAGAACCGAATCACCACCTTGGGCTCCGCCCATCCTTTGAGTTCAAAGTGATGATGCAACGGAGCCATCAAAAAGATCCTTTTGGCCCGCATCTTAAAAGACCCTACCTGCAGGATGACCGACAGGGCCTCGATTACAAACAACCCTCCGACGAACAGAAGAAGAAATTCATGCTTGGTGATCACGGCCACGGTTCCCAACATTCCCCCGAGCGGCAATGAGCCGACGTCGCCCATGAAGACGGAGGCCGGATAGCTGTTATACCACAGGAATCCCAGGCAGGCCCCGAAAAGCGCGCCGCAAACCACGGCCAGTTCCCCGGCCCCGTCGATGTAGGGGATCAAAAGG
This sequence comes from Nitrospiria bacterium, assembly GCA_035498035.1. Lineage (NCBI taxonomy): Bacteria > Pseudomonadati > Nitrospirota > Nitrospiria > Nitrospiria bacterium. The sequence goes on along the minus strand of DATKAN010000038.1, from coordinate 79,729 downwards.
TAATCGGCGAAGATACGGTTGCCGGTCACGTAGGTCACGATGGTGTAGGCCACGGCCGCGACGGCCACCGGGCCGGTGGCCAGACCGTCCAGGCCGTCCGTTAGATTCACGGCATTCGAGGCCCCCACGATCACCACCACGGCGAAGGGGAGATAAAACAATCCAAGATCGGGATGTATGTTTTTAAAGAACGGCAGGCTCAACTGCGTCGAATAATTCAACGCTCCGTAAAGGATGCCCACGATTCCTGCGGCCACGGCCGTCTGGGCCGCCAATTTGTATCTTGGCCATAATCCCGCGGAATGTTTTTTCACGAACTTGAGATAATCATCGAGAAATCCGATCAAGCCGAATAACACCAGCGACAAGACGAGCAGCCAGACATAGGGACTCTGGAGATCGGCCCATAGCCACGTGGCCCCCAACACAGCCACCAGGATGAGCAGTCCGCCCATCGTCGGCGTCCCGGCCTTGGAAAGATGGGACTTCGGACCCTCGTTTCGGATTTGCTGCCCGATCTGGGATTGCCGAAGCTGCCGGATCACCATAGGACCGATTAAAAAACTGATCAGAAAAGCGGTCAGAACGGCGTAGCTGGTCCGGAAGGTGATGTACCGGAAGACATTAAAAAAAGGGTGAACCACATGGATGGAAAACAAGAGGTGATACAGCATGGCTTCCTACCGTTTAGTCGAAAGATGGTCCAGGATTCGTTCCATCCGCATGCCCCTCGAACCTTTGAGCAAAATCACGTCGCCCTCTTCCGTCATTTCTTTCAGGCTCTGCGCCGCCTGCGACGCTTCCTGACAGACCCTGACCCGATTCCGGTCCATCCCCTGGGCCTGGGCCTCTTCCGCGATGACGGCCCCGAGTTTCCCCAAGGTGATCAGAACGTGGACTCCAGAGGAAACCACCCCCCGGCCGATCTGTCGATGGGCGTCGGTCGCGGCCGCCCCCAGCTCCAGCATATCCCCCAGCACCGCAATCCGCCGGCCGCGACCGGCGAAACCGATCAAGGTTTCCAGGGCGGCCTGGACGGAGGCCGGATTGGCATTGTAGACGTCATACAGAACGGTCCGTCCCTCCCATCCGATTAATTCCGAACGCATGGCCACCGGCCGGAAGGCTTCAAGCCCCCGCCTGATTTCTTCCGGCCCGCAGCCCAAGACCAGTCCCGCGGCGGCCGCGGCCGCGGCGTTCAGTGCATTATGGCGACCGACCGCCGGCAGGCTGACCGAGATTCGGATTCGATCGGCTCCAATGGAGCTTGGCGCTTCCGACCCGGTGCGCCCCGATCCGCGGACGGATCGTGACGCGGATCGCCCGATCCCGACGATCGAAGGGACACAGGTCAAGGCCATTCGGGTCAGGGAATCGGCCTCACGGATTTCTCCGGCGGAGACATCCGCATCGGGGCTCAGCCCGAACGTCACGACACGGCCGGGGGCGCGGGTTCGAAGATAGGGGAAAAACGGATCATCCCGATTCAGAATGGCCACCCCTTCCGATGGGGAAAGCGCCTCCAACAGTTCGGCCTTGGCGGAGGCGACCGCCTCCACGCTCCCCAGGGTTTCGAGATGGGTCGGGCCGATATTGGTGATCAGCCCCACGCGCGGAATCGCCACCTCGCACAGACGCCGCAGCTCGCCGGCCCGGCTGATCCCCATCTCCAGAACGGCGGCCTGATGGCGCGCGGTCAAACGGAGCAGCGTGAGCGGAACGCCGATCTGGTTATTCAGGTTCCCTTCGTTCTTCAGCGTGACATACCGCTCGGTCAAAACCCCGGCCGTCATCTCCTTGGTCGTGGTCTTGCCATTGCTGCCGGTCACGCCCATCACGGGCAGGGACCACCGCCGTCGGTGAAACCGCGAAATTTCCTGCAACGCCGCCAGGGTGTCCGTGACCCCGATGAGGATTTTACCCCGGAGCAGCGTCTCTTCTTCCGCCGTCTTTGGAATGCGATGGGCCGATACGTTCACCACCACCCCGCAGGCTCCGCGCCCCAGCGCATCGTAGACGAACTGGTGTCCGTCAAACCGTTCTCCCCGGATCGCCAGGAACAACTCTCCCGGCCGGATCGTTCTCGAGTCGATGGAGAGCCCCGGAACGCCCTGGGACGGCTCACCCCGCATCAAGCGGCCGCCGGTGGCCGATACGATCTCGGCCGCTGTAAACAATGTCTCCATTCCAACCGCTTCAAGACCCACTCGCGAGACCTCCGGATCGACTCCTTTGAATCCAGTCGCTGGCAATCCGTCGATCGTTGAACGGGATCACCCGATCGCCGATGATCTGGTATTCCTCATGGCCTTTCCCTGCCAAGACGACGGTGTCTCCCGGCCGGGCCAGACTTAAGGCCTGCTCGATCGCTTCCAGGCGGCCTACGATCGGGAGCACCTGAACGGGATTTTTTTTAAGAGCCGAGCCCTCGCGCACACCCGCCTCCACCTCTTTCATGATCCCGACGGGATCCTCGCTGCGGGGATTGTCGGAAGTGATCACGACCACGTCGCTGTAGCGGGCCGCGACCCGACCCATGGGGGCGCGCTTTCCCCGATCCCGGTCCCCGCCGCAGCCGAAGACCGTAATGACCCGTACGGGGGTCAATTCCGCAACGGCCCGAAGGAGACGGTCCAAGGCATCCTCGGTATGCGCATAGTCGACGATCACCTTGAACCCCTGTCCTGAATCGAGTCGTTCGAACCGGCCCGGCACGCCCGGCAGCGACGCGATCCCCTGTTGGATGTGTTCCGATCGGATTTCCAGATGGAGCGCCGTGCCGATCGCCGCCAACAGGTTATAGACATTGTATTGGCCCACCAAACGGGTTCGGACGGGAAAGGATCCCGCCGGCGTAACGGCCGTGAAGGTCAACCCATCCAGACTGCTTTGCAGGTCCAGGGCGGTCAAGTCGGCCCGACGGTCAAGGCCGTAGGTCCAAACCGGCGCGGTGATGGATCCGGCCAAACGATCTCCCCAGACGTCGTCCCGATTGATGACGGCACGCTTGGGGAACGCCTTTCGCGATGTCGAGGTCAACCCCAAGAACAGCCTGCGTTTGGATTCGAAATATTCCTCCATGGTGTGATGAAAGTCCAGATGATCCTGGGTCAGGTTGGTAAAGACCCCCACGTCGAATTCGCATCCCTCGACCCGATGGAGCGCCAACGCGTGCGAGGAAACTTCCATCACCGCGTATCCGGCCCCTTTTTCGACCAACCTCGCCAACAGCCCCTGCAGGATGTGGGATTCGGGCGTGGTGTGTGTGGAAGGAATCATTTCTCCCGCCAGATCGTAGGCCACGGTGCCGAATAACCCGACGCGGAAACCGGCCGCCTGAAGAATGCTTCGGATCACATAGGTGACGGTGGTTTTACCGTTGGTGCCCGTCACCCCGATAACGCGAAGATGCGACGAGGGATAGCCGTAGAACCGTTCCGCCAGACGCGCCAGAGCGGATCGGGAGTCCCTCACCCGGATGACCGGAACCTCTCCTGTCAGCCCGGGCGGCGACGCCGATTCCTCGATGACAACGGCCACGGCTCCCCGTTCCAGCGCCTCCTTGATAAAGACATGTCCGTCGGAATGCCCGCCGCGCACGGCGACAAATAAACTGCCGGGCCCGACCTGTCGGGAGTCCGAAACCACCTGACGGATCTCCGGCAACCGACTTTCGTCTTTGAGGACGAGACGCGCTTCCGGAATCCCCTCCAACAGCCTATCCAATCGCCGGGTCTCCATGACAGCCACAGCGCCTAACCGGCCGAGGTCAGCAAGATGCGCTCCTGCGACCGCGGCGGAACCCCGAGGTATCGAAGGACCTGCTCCGCGATATTCCTGAATACGGGAGCCGCCACGGTGCCCCCCCAGGCCGCCCCCTTGGGATCGTCCACCACGACGAGCACCACAATCCGGGGATCATCCGCCGGCACGATGCCGACAAAGGAAGTGACCGTGTCCTGGTTCGAATATTGCTTCGTCACGGGATCAATCTTCTGAGCCGTTCCCGTTTTTCCGGCCACCCGATAACCGGGGATCGCCGCCTTCTCTCCCGTGCCGCGTTTCGATACCGTTCCCTCCAGGATGTCTATCATTCGATCGGCCGTTTCGGAAGACACGGCACGCCGTCTGATTTCGGGAGGAAAGGACTGAACCACATGGCCGTTCGCATCCCGGATCTCCGAAACGAGATGCGGGCGCATCAGCAGGCCCCGGTTGGCAATGGCCGAAGCCGCCGTGACGATCTGAAGCGGCGTGGCGGCCACCTCCTGTCCGATCGCGATCGAGGCCAGCGAGCGCCCCGACCAGTACCGCGGCTCCCTGATCATTCCGGGCGATTCGCCTTCGAGATCGATCCCGGACTTTTCGCCGATTCCAAAGGCACGACTGTATCGGTACAACCGGTCCTCATCCAGCCGCGAGGCGATCTTGGCCATCCCGATGTTGCTGGATTTTTGGATCACCTCCCGAAACGTCAGGTAGCCTTCTTTCTCATGATCCCGGAAGACGCCGCCGGCGATGGCCATTCGTCCTTCTTCACAGTAAAAAATGTCGTCCGGGTTGGCCACATGCTCCTCCAGCGCCGCGGACGCCGTGATGATTTTATACGTCGAGCCCGGCTCGTAGGGGTCGGTCACGGCCCGGTTTCGCCATACCTCGGGATGCTGCGATTCAACGCGGTTGGGATTGAACTCCGGACGGACGGCCATGGCCAGAATCTCGCCCGTTTTGGGATCCATCACGATCACCGAGCCGTCGTCCGCACGGGTCTGTTCCATCACGGCGTCCAGCTCGGTCTCGGCGATGTGCTGGATCACCTCATCGATCGTCAGCGTCATATCCTTCCCTCGGGAAGGGGCGGCATAATCCAACCCCTTCTGGAAAATCGGGTGGCCGAACGCATCACGCTCCACAACCGCCCATTCCTTCCCCCCCTGAAGGACTTGGTTATAGGCCCGCTCGATGCCCTCGAGCCCTTGATTATCCACGCCGGCGAATCCCAACAGCTGGCTCATCAAATTTCGTTTAGGATAGAACCGCTGACTTTCATTTAAGATGCCCACGCCTTCAATCCCCAGCTCCTTCACGCTTTGCGCCACGGCGGGGCTGACCTTGCGTTCGATCCAGACGAAGTTCTTATTGCCGTCCAGACGTTTTAATATCGACCGGGAATCGGATCGTAAAACCCGGGCCAGTTCGGGCGCCACCGCTTTGCGATCGGCGATCAGAGATGGGATCGCATAGATGGAAGGAACTTCGACGTTGGTGGCCAAGATTCGGCCCTTCCGGTCAAAAATGGTTCCGCGTTCCCCTTCCAGGGTAACGCTCTTCTCGTGCTGTCGTTCGGCGCGTTTCGACAGATCGCTGGCCTCCACAACCTGCAACGCGCACAAACGAACGACGACCCCCAGAAATCCGACCGCCAAAAGGACGCCGGTGACAAAGATTCGGCCCGTTGAACCGTTAAGGAATCTCATGGTCCTTTCTTCGCGACCTGGAGCCGTGTCATTCCGTCGGGAACCGCGCCGGAGGGCGTACCTTTTTGGACCAGGACAACCTGCCCCTCCTGCGGTTTGATCATCCCGAGTTTCGTGACCGCGATCCGCTCGATGCGATCCAGGGCCGAAAGGGTCTCGGCTTCGACGAGGAGCTGCTGGTGAATCTGCTGCAGCTCCTTCCGTTTTTGTTGGGCCTGCTCAACCTCGTATCCCATGGTCACAATATGCACGTGCTGCCAAATATCCAGAAGGATCGCGACAAAGAAGACCGTCCCGATCCCGATGCGCCGAAGCATCATCCGAACACCGTCCCCGGATCGTTCCGGTCCGCCGCGTCCTGAACCCGTTCCACCCCGCGGAGCTTGGCGCTTCGGGCGCGCGGATTCATCCGAATCTCGTCCGGACCGGGAACGACGGGCTTCTTGGTGACCAATCGAAACCGTCCCGGTTCGGCCTGGGTCAGGGCCTTGAAGGTCCTTTTAACGATCCGGTCCTCCAGGGAATGAAACGAGATGACGCACAATCTCGCGTTGCCGTTCAGAAGCGTAACGGCCTCGGACAACCCGGCGCCCAGCTGGTCCAGTTCCTGGTTGACGGCGATCCTCAAGGCTTGAAAGGTTCGGGTGGCCGGATGGATTCTCTGCCCCCGCCCCAACCGGGGAACCGCCCGGCGGACCAGGTCGGCGAGCTGGAGGGTCCGGGTGACGGGAGCCTTCTGACGCTCACGGACGATGGCCCGGGTAATACGTCGGGCCCACCGTTCTTCCCCGTATTCAAACAGGATCTGTACGAGTTGAGGCTCGGAAAGGGAATTCACCAATGCCGCGGCGGTAAGGGACGACCTCCGGTCCATGCGCATATCGAGCGGACCGTCTATTTGAAAACTGAATCCTCGCTCGGAATCCATCAATTGCATTGTGGACACACCCAAATCCATCAGGATTCCATCGACCCCCTGAACACCCTGCGTTCTCAGAAGCACCCCGAGGTTTTTAAAACCGTCGTGTAATAGCCGCACGCGGGTCCCGTACCGTTCCAGCCGCTTTCCCGATCTTCGAACCGCCTCCCCGTCCCGGTCAATCCCGAAGAGCAGGCCGTCGGGCGCCGTCGCCTCCAGGATCGCTTCGGCATGGCCCCCGCCTCCCAGGGTGCAATCCACCCAAATTCCGTGGGGTCGCAGGCGAAGGGCCCGGATCACCGCGTCTTTAAGAACCGGGATATGGCCAAGATCTTCGTCCGTGGCTAAAGACCGAGACCGGACAAGGCCGCCCCGATCTTCTCGGAGTTTTTCGGCATCTGGGACTCTTTCTCTTTCCATCGCTTGGCATCCCAGATTTCAATCTTGTTGAAGATACCCAGCATCATGATCTCTTTCGTAATCCGGGCATACTCCCGGAGGGTCGGCGAAAGCAGGATCCTTCCCTGCCGGTCCAACGGACATTCGACCGCGCCGGAATAGAAAAACCGCAGCCAGTCCTTCACCTCCTGCTGCATGGCCGGGATCGTCTTGACCTTTTCCTGCATGATCCGCCATTCTTCGATGGGATATGCCACGAGGCATTGGTCGAGGTCGGTGGTCACGATCAGGGTCTCCTCGTAACGCTCGGCCAAGGTTTCCCGGAACTTAATGGGAATACTGACGCGGCCCTTCGAGTCCACCGTATGCTGAAACCGGCCCAGGAACATCGCCCTCACCCTACTCCACTATATCCCCGGAAACTCCATTTCATCCCACTTTATCCCACTTGCAGCCACAAGTATACACTTCGCGAGTTTCTTGTCAAGAAAAAAAACGATTAGATAATGGAATTTATTATCAAATTGGATCAGACACTACATTTGGGGTAACGGGTTGCTTGCTCCCCCGATCTGTAGTCTGTTAGGCGTGAAAATTTAATCATAAGGGGATCGAATAAAATCGAAAATAAGTTTCACGGCCGACGACGCGATCACGCCGCAGGCCGACAAGGTCGACATCCAAGCGATGTCCCATTCCACCTCCATAGAAGGCCGAGAACCGCCGCGAGGCATCGCCGCCCATAACGGACGACATAATTGACGGGAGGATCACAGGCGTCGCGCGGATCGGAAGACCCGGATGGGCGGAATATTCGGCGCGGGGGGGCTTCAACCATCCCAACCCATTTTCCTTCCCTCGGAATCAACCGGAATATTCTCGACCCACAAATTTTTTGGCCGGGTCAGGACAAATCTGTGGGGATCATCGGTCAGGATCCTGACCAAACTTCTTGACAGTATTGGTCATTTTCTGTTAACTTGGTAGGTCTTTGGTGGTGAATTCTGTACGCCAATCGGCGTGGCGACTCACGGGGTTGTAACGGATCATCGGTTATGCGGATTAAAATCAACGGCAAGCCCGAGGAAATTGAGGCGAATACGGTCCTGGAATTGCTCCGGGCGAAGGAAATCGAGCCACGTATGGTCTCGGTCGAACTGAATTCAACCATTGTCGACCGGGAGGCCTATGCCATCACGACGCTGAAGGAAGGCGATATGCTGGAGTTGCTTTTCTTCATGGGAGGCGGCGGGGGTCTTTATCCAGCGAGCAATGCGAGCGAGTGGGGGAGAACTTCGGCGAGCTCAGTCGAGCCGCTCCACCGGCGGAGGGGGCGACGCAGGCCCCCAAAAAAAAGATGACGGGGCAATGGCACGATAACATTTCACGGTTGATCGGCCGCACGCCGATGGTCCGGCTCAATCGTTTGAGCCCGCCGGACGGGGCCGTCGTTTTTGCCAAGGTGGAATTTTTCAACCCCGGCGGCAGCGTGAAGGACCGGATCTGTCTGAACATGATCGAAGAGGCCGAACGGCAGGGTCGGCTGAAGCCCGGCGCCACCATGGTCGAGCCGACCAGCGGAAACACCGGCATCGGCCTGGCCATGATCGCGGCCGTTCGCGGGTACAAGTTAATCCTCGTCATGCCGGAGAGCATGAGCATGGAACGGGCCAGTCTCCTGTCCTCGTACGGCGCCCAGCTGGTGCTGACGCCGGCGTGGGAAGGAATGCGCGGATCGATTCGGGAGGCGGAGCGGCTTCTCGAGCAGAACCCGACCTACTTTATGCCGGATCAATTCTCCAATCCGGCGAATCCCGAGATCCACCGCAGGACGACGGCGGTCGAGATCTGGGAGGCGATGAACGGCCGGATCGACGCCTTCGTGGCGGGGGTCGGAACGGGCGGCACGATTACGGGCGTGGGCGAGGTGCTTAAGTCCCGCCGCTCCGAGGTTCAGATCGTCGCGGTGGAGCCTTCGGCGTCGGCCGTTCTTTCCGGAAACGAACCGGGGCCGCACAAAATCCAGGGCATCGGGGCCGGCTTCATTCCGAAGGTGCTGAACCGACGCATCCTCGACAAGATCGTCACGGTGACGGACGACGATGCCTACCGCACCGCAAAACTTCTGGCGCGGGAAGAGGGCCTGCTGGTGGGGATCTCCTCCGGAGCCAATGTCTTCGCCGCCCAGAAAGTGGCCAGGGCCCTCGGTCCCGGGAAGCAGGTCGTGACCGTGCTCCCCGATACCGGCGAGCGGTATATCAGCATTGAGAAGTATTTTAATATTTAAAATATTTAATCGGAATACCCGGTGAGCAAAGCGAGCGGGAGGGGAAGGACCTCGACGAGCTCGGTCGAGTCGCTCCATCCGACTCCGCCAGCGGAGGGGGCGACGCGAGCCCATATCAATATGGAATTTAACGATCAACAAATACAACGCTACAGCCGCCACATCATCCTTCCCGAAGTCGGCGGGAAAGGGCAGAAGCGGATCTGTCAGGCGAAGGTCCTGATCGTCGGCGCCGGCGGATTGGGTTCTCCGGCGGCGTTGTACCTCGCCGCCGCGGGGCTGGGAACGATCGGGATCATCGACGGCGATCGGGTCGATCTCTCCAACCTCCACCGGCAGGTTCTTCATCACACGTCGGATGTGGACCAGCCCAAAGTGATCTCGGCCCAGGACAAAATGCTCGCGATCAACCCGGACGTGAAAGTTGTGACCTATTATGAACGGCTGACGGCCAAGAACGCCCTCTCGATCCTGAACGACTATGACGTCATCCTGGACGGAACGGATAATTTTCCGGCCAAATTCCTGATCAACGACGCCTGTTTTTTTGCGAAAAAGCCGCTGATCCACGGGGGGATCCTCCGCTTTGACGGACAGGTGATCACCATCCGTCCGGGCCAGAGCGCCTGTTACCGTTGTATCCATCGCGAGCCGCCCCCGAACGGTTTGATCCCGACCTGTCAGGAGGCCGGGGTGCTCGGTGTTTTGGCCGGGGTGATCGGAACGATTCAGGCGACCGAGGCGCTGAAGCTCATCCTGGGCATCGGCCAGCCGCTCACCGACCGCTGGCTCATTTACGACGCGCTGACCGCCCATTTTCGCATCGCACGGGTCAAACGTCAGATTCATTGCCCTCTCTGCGGGGATCGACCGACGATTACCGAGCTGCTCGAGTACGAACCGCCGGTCTGCGAAATATAAAAACTGGGAGGTCCGTACGGGCGACCGGCCGGTCGCCCGTACACCAAAACCATGGCCAAGATCAAAGGTCTTAAATGCCGAGAATGCCGGAAGGAGTATCCGGCCGAGCCGCTCCATGTCTGCGAGTTTTGCTTCGGTCCGCTCGAGGTGAACTATAATTACGACGCGATTCGCGGAATGATCTCGCGTGAAACGATCGCGCAGGGGCCGAAAAGCCTGTGGCGATACGCCGCCCTTCTGCCGGTCGATGGCCCCCCGACCGTCGGACTTCACGGCGGTTTCACCCCGATGGTCAGGGCCGACAACCTCGCGCGCGCGCTGGGGCTCGACGCGCTGTATCTCAAGAACGACACGGTGAACCATCCGACGCTTTCCTTCAAGGACCGGGTCGTGGCCGTGGCCCTCACCCGGGCCAAAGAGTTCGGTTTCGACACGGTCGCCTGCGCCTCGACCGGAAACCTGGCCAATTCCGTCTCGTCCCATGCGGCGCAGGCCGGGCTGAAATGCTACGTCTTCATCCCCAGCGATCTCGAGGCGGGCAAAATCCTCGGCAATCTGATCTACAAGCCGCGGGTCGTCGCCGTTGAAGGCAACTACGACGACGTCAACCGCCTATGCAGCGAGATCGCCTCGGAATACGCCTGGGCCTTCGTGAACATCAACATCCGGCCGTATTACGCGGAGGGATCCAAAACGCTGGCCTACGAAACGGTGGAGCAACTCGGATGGCAAAGCCCCGACCACGTGGTCGTGCCGATCGCTTCCGGGTCCCTGCTGACTAAGATCTGGAAGGGGCTGAAGGAGTTTGAGCAGCTGGGACTGATCCCGCCGGTCAAAACCCGGGTCAACGGCGCCCAGGCGGAGGGCTGTTCGCCCGTCGCCGAGGCCTTCAAGGCCAAACGGGACTTCATCAAGCCGGTGAAGCCGCAGACAATCGCCAAGTCGCTGGCGATCGGAAACCCGGCCGACGGATATTACGCCTTGAAAACCGCGAAAGAGACCGGCGGATCGATCGAGGCGGCCACCGACCCGGAAATCGTCGAGGGCATCACCCTGCTGGCCGAGACCGAGGGAATTTTCGCCGAGACCGCCGGCGGGGTGACCGTCGCGGTCCTGAAAAAATTGGTGGAGCAGGGTGTGATCCGCAAAGGGGATCTGACGGTGGCCTACATCACCGGAAACGGATTGAAAACGCAGGAGGCCGTCCTGGAGGCCGTGGGTTCCCCGTTCCGGATTCAGCCCAGCCTGACCAGCTTTGAAGATACTTTTCAGAACATCAAGCGGAGGAATGCGTAATGTCGGTGAAGGTTCGAATTCCAACGCCGCTGCGGTCGCTCACCGCCGGACAAAGCGTGGTGGAGGTGGCCGGGAAAGATGTCGGAGAGGTGATCGAGCGCCTGGAAAAACAGTACCCCGGCATCAAGAACCGAATTTGCGACGAAGCGAATCAGATCCGGCGCTTTGTCAACATCTATGTGAACGAGGAGGACATCCGGTTCAAACAGGGGCAGGCGACCGTTCTCAACGAAGGGGATGAAGTCTCGATCATCCCGGCGATCGCGGGCGGCGCCGACGGGGAGGTCGTTCGATGGCCAGCATAAAGGTCCATATCACGTTTCCGGAAAACAAGATCAAAGAGCCGGTCATCTACCAGATCGGCCAGAACTATAAGGTGATCACGAATATCCGTAGGGCCGATGTCACGGAAAAGACGGGATGGGTGGACCTGGAGCTGACCGGTGACCCGAAGGAAATCGAACGGGCCGTGGAAGGCCTCAAGAAAATGGGGGTCAAGGTGGACCCCATCGAACGAAATATCATCGAGTGAGTTATTAAATCAGCGAGCACAGCTCGCGAGAGGGTGAGAACTTCGACGAGCTCAGTCGAGTCGCTCCATCCGGCTTTGCCGGCCTGCACTCGGCGGTTTGCAGCCGATGTGTGGAGGAGGCGACGTGAGCCCCTATAAATAACAAAATGGAATTCTCCGAAGAACAGGTTCAGCGTTACAGCCGCCACATCATTTTAAAAGAGATCGGGGGAAAGGGCCAGCAGAAGATCGCCAAGGCCAAGGTCCTCTGCATCGGCGCCGGGGGTCTGGGATCACCCGCCGCGCTTTACCTGGCCGCGGCCGGAGTGGGAACCCTCGGCATCGTGGACGCCGACGCGGTGGATCTGTCCAACCTCCATCGGCAGATCATCCATACCACCGCCCGCCTGAACACGCCCAAGGTCGAATCGGCGCGGGAGACGATCGCGGCCATGAACCCGGACGTCCGGGTCCGCGCGTACCCAACGCGGCTCACCTCGGAAAATGTCATGGAGGTCCTCCCGGATTACGACATCGTGCTGGACGGCTCGGACAATTTTCCGACGCGCTTCCTGATGAACGACGCCTGTTTTTTCACGAAGAAGACCCTGGTCTCGGCCAGCATCTTCCGCTTCGACGGCCAGGTCACGACGATCAAGGCCCATGCCGGGCATCCCTGCTATCGCTGCCTCTACCATGAACCGCCGCCGGCCGGACTGGTGCCGAGCTGCCAGGAAGCCGGCGTTCTGGGCGTCCTGGCCGGGACGGTCGGCGTCCTGCAGGCGACGGAGGCCTTGAAGGAAATCCTGGGCATCGGCCGGCCGTTGTACGACCGGTTGATGATCTATGACGCGCTCGAAATGACGTTTCGTGAAGTCAAGGTCCACAAGGATCCGGACTGCCCGCTCTGCGGAAAGTCGCCCAGGATCACGAAGCTCCTGGACTACGAACAGTCCTGCACGCTCTGATCCATCCGATCCGATGCTGAAAATCCCGAAAGCGATCCACGACCAGATGTTGGTCCACGCCGAGGCCGAAATTCCCTTCGAATGTTGCGGCCTCCTAGCCGGGAAGGATGGTCAAGTTACACACGGTTACAAGGTTGCAAACGTCGTCGCTATGGAAGGAGCCGAACTATCGAACTTCGACGATGCAAAAGTCGCCGACCTCCAACGCCGGTCTCCAAAAGACCGTGCCAAGGTCGCTTTTATAATGGACGCCCAGGAAATGTCTCTTGCGCAGAAAGACATACGATTGCGTCAAATTGAATTGCAGGTTGTCTATCATTCTCATCCGAACGGTCCGGACCACCCCTCCCCGACCGACATCAATATTGCCAACGATTTTTCTCCCAACTGGAGCAAGATGAACCAACCCGAACCGCTCTATGTTATCATTTCATTGGAGACCCCGGACCGGCCGAGCGTGAAGGCCTACCGGATCGTCGGGCATCGCTTTATTGAAGAAAGGTTGGAAGTCCTTGCCTCGTGACATCCTACAGACCCTCTTTCGGGATCTTTCACGCGGGACCTCCCGGCTCTGGAAGCACCGCCGGAGGATACTCATCGGGGTCGTTCCCCTTTTGACGATCCTGTTCGCGATCTATCTGGCCGTCCTGTACGCGATCGTCACCCATCGCTTCGAAGGTCAACGCTGGCGGCTGCCCTCCAAGGTTTATTCCGATTCCTTCATTCTTTATCCCGGACAGGAAATCGACGGCCTCCGGCTTCCGGACCGCCTCCGGCGGCTGGACTACCGCCCCGTCGCGACGCCGCCCGCCCATCCCGGCGAATACCAACTCGAGCCGGATGCGCTCACGCTCTACCTCCACGATTTCGAATACCCGGATCATGTTTTCAATGGATTTCCGGTCCGGCTCGATCTCGACAAGGGCCGGATCACCGCGATCCGGGAGGAGCCGTCCGAAAACCGGCTGGCCCTGGTCGAGCTCGAACCCGAGCTGATCGCGGCCTTCTACGACCAGGCCTGGGAGGAGCGCGACCTCGTCCGGCTCGACGACGTCCCGCGGCATCTCATCGACGCCGTCCTCGCGGCCGAGGACAGCCGCTTCTACCAACACGGCGGGATCGAGCCCCGAAGCCTGCTCCGCGCGGGCTGGGTGAACCTCCGGGAAGGGGCGATCGTCCAGGGCGGCAGCACGCTGACGCAGCAGCTCGTCAAGAATTTTTATCTCAATCAGTCGCGGACGCTCAGCCGGAAACTGAACGAGATCTTCATGTCGATCCTGCTCGACCTGCGCTATCCCAAGGATGAGATCCTCGAGGCCTACCTCAACGAGATCTATTTCGCGCAAAGCGGGACGATGGGGGTTTACGGCATCGGCCAGGCCTCCCGGTTCTATTTCGGGAAGCCGCCCCGGGAGCTGACCCTCGGGGAGTCGGCTCTCCTGGCCGGGATGATCAAATCGCCGAACATCTATTCGCCGTTTCACAACCCGAAGCGGGCCGCGGCGCGGAAGGCGTATGTGCTGGACCGGATGCTCACGCTAAACAGGATCGGCCCGGAGGACCACCGCAAGGCCCTCGACGAGCCGTTGCCCTCCGGCGCGCCGGTGCAGCAGGAGCGGTTCGCCCCCTACTTCGTCGATTTCGTCCGTCAGCAGCTCGCGGAGCATTACGAGCCCGAGGTCCTGACCTCGGAAGGTTTCCGGATTTTCACCACGCTGGACACGCAGCAGCAGCGGACGGCCGAGACCGTCCTCTCGAAGGGCTTGCGGGGGCTCGAGTCGGCCTATCCCCATCTCCGTCGCGGCGACCCGGCGGCAAAGCTCCAAGGGATCCTAATCGCGGTCCAGCCCCAGACCGGCCAGATCAAGGCGCTGGTGGGCGGGCGGAACTACGCCGTCAGCCAGTTCAACCGGGCCGTCCAGGCGCGACGCCAGCCCGGATCGCTTTTCAAACCCTTCGTCTACGCCGCCGCGCTGTCCCATGCCGTCACCGCCGACGGCTCGCCCTACACAGCCGCCACGCGGATCGAGGACACCCCGGTCAGCCTCCCCTCGCCCGACGGGCTCTGGACGCCCCAGAATTTCGACAAGGTTTACCACGGCACGGTGACGCTGCGGACGGCGCTCGAAAACTCGCTGAACGCGGCGACCGTACGGCTGGCCGATTCGATCGGGACGGAGCGCGTGATCGCGATGGCCCAGGCGATGGGAATCCGGAGCCCCTTGAAGAACGTCCCCTCGCTGGCCCTGGGAACCTCCGAGGTCGTTCCGCTCGAGATCGCGATCGCCTACGGCACGATCGCGAACGGCGGCATCCGGGTCGAGCCGATCGCGGTGAAAGAGGTCGTCTCGGCCGACGGGCGCGTGCTCGAAAGGCAAACGCTCGATATGACGCCCGCGCTTACGCCCCAGCAGGCCTTTCTCCTCACGACGCTTCTCGAGGGCGTGGTCGAGCGGGGAACGGGGCGGGGCGTCGTGAGCCGAGGTTTCACGCGGCCGGTGGCCGGGAAGACCGGGACGACCAGCAACGACAAGGACGCCTGGTTTCTGGGCTTCACGCCGGACCTTCTCTCCCTCGTCTGGGTCGGGTTCGACGCCGGCCCGGCGGGCGAATCGAGCCCGGCCGATCTGAAGCTGACCGGATCGCAGGCCGCCCTCCCGATCTGGACCGACTTTATGAAACAGGCCACGGACGGACAGCCGGTCTCCCGCTTCTCCGTCCCGCCCGGGATCGTCTTCGAAACGATCGATCCGGCCTCCGGCCTGATCTCGGGCCGCGACTGCCCGGAGGGAATCCGGGAGGCCTTCATCCAGGGGACCCAGCCGCAGCTCCACTGCGGCGAACCGGACAGGCTTCCGAATAAAATCTACCGGTGGTTCAAGCAGTTGATCTCGTAGCGATGATGCCGAAACGGAAATTTCATTCGGTCCGGACCGGGTGGGTCCTCGCGGTCGCGCTCGCCTTAGTGCCGGGCTGCATCCCGTCGCCCGGGGAGCCCCCCTCGGGAGAGCCGCCCTTGCCTCCGATTACGGAGGGCACGACCGACTCCTCCCGGACCGGGCAACAGGAGGCCTCGTTGCAATTGACCGATGAGGGCCGCCAGCTCCTGGCTTCGGGCCGCTTGGACGAAGCGGACTCGGTTTTTCAAAAGGCGATCTCGCTCTATCCGAACAATCCCTACGCCTATTATTATCTCGGCCAGGCCCGATATTTAAAGAAGGACTATTCCCACTCATTGGCCCCGCTCCGTCAGGCCGAGCTCTACCTCTCGGACGATTCGGTCTGGATGGCCCGGGTCTACGCCCTGCGCGGACAGGTCGATGAAGCCCTTTCGCAACCCGACGAGGCCCGCGACCAATATCAAAAGGCCCTCGCCTTCGACCCCCGCAACTCCGAGGCCCGCGAAGGACTGGAGCGGGTTCAAAGCCCCACCCCGCCGCCGGAATAAGTTCTCCCGGCACGCAAATTTTTATTGACTGTGAAACGGTCCGGGATTATCGTGAGTGTTCGTGCTCCTTCATCCCTTTTAACCAAGGAGGTTCGTCATGTTGGCCACGCGCGGTTACGCCGTTAAAGGTCCGTCATCCAAATTCGAGCCGTTCAATTTCGAGCGGCGCGAACCCGGCCCCAACGATCTGCTGATCGAAATCCTCTACTGCGGCATCTGCCACTCCGATATCCATCAGGCGCGGGATGAGTGGGGCGGCTCCATTTACCCGATGGTCCCCGGACATGAAATCGTCGGGCGCGTGACCCGCGTCGGTTCCGCCGTGAAACGGTTCAAGGCGGGCGAGCTGGCCGGGGTCGGATGCTTCGTCGATTCCTGCCGGACCTGCGCGAGCTGCAAGGAAGGACTGGAGCAGTACTGCGAGCGCGGGCCGAACTTCACCTACAACAGCCGCGAGAAGGACGGAAAAACTCCGACCTACGGCGGCTACTCGTCCCAGATCGTCGTGGATGAAAATTACGTCTTGAAGATTTCCGCAAACCTTCCACCGGCGAACGCGGCTCCCCTTCTCTGCGCCGGAATCACGACCTACTCCCCCCTCCGGCATTTCGGCGTCGGCCCGGGACGGAGGGTTGGCGTAGTCGGGCTGGGCGGTTTGGGACATATGGCCGTCAAGCTGGCCGCCGCGATGGGCGCGGAGGTGGCGGTCTTCAGCACCTCCAAATCGAAGGAGCCGGATGCGCGCCGGCTGGGTACGCATGAATTCATTGTGACGAAGGACCCGAAGACCCTGACCGCCCATGCCAACCGTTTCGATTTCATTCTCGACGCGGTGTCCGCTCCCCATGATCTCAACGCGTATCTGAACCTGTTGCGCCGTGACGGAGCCCTGGTGTTCGTGGGGGCGCCGGCAAAACCGTTGGAGCTTCAGGCCTTCTCGCTCATTCCCAAGAGAAGACAACTGGCCGGCTCGATGATCGGCGGCATTCGCGAGACTCAGGAGATGCTGGATTATTGCGCCGCCCGGAACATCACCTCCGACGTCGAGGTGATTCCGATCCAGCAGGTCGAGGCGGCTTACGAGCGCGTCCTCAAAGGAGATGTTCGGTATCGTTTCAGCATCGACATGAAAACACTGTGACGCAATGAACTCCGTTTGAACAATAATAGGAGGTAAGGTATGGCGGGATATGTAAAAGTCGGAACGACGGGGGACCTGGCCCCCGGACAAGGAAAAAAGGTCGAGGCGGGCGGAAAGAAGATCGCCCTGTTCAATGTCGACGGGACTTATTACGCGATCGACGACACCTGCACCCACCGGGGCGGTCCGCTGTCGGAGGGCGAACTTTCGGGGAACGAAGTGACCTGTCCCTGGCACGGCGCGGTCTTCGACGTCAAGACCGGAAACGCCCTCGGGGCGCCGGCGACCAAGGGAGTCGAGAGCCACAAGGTCCGCGTGTCGGGCAACAGCATCGAAGTCGAGGTGTAATGGCCCGGCATGAAGTCGGAGCGGGGCGACAGACAAAGCTCCTACGCGGCCTTTCTGCGCGGGATCAACAACCTCGGGCAGAAACCCGTCAAGATGGATGCGTTGAAGAAGGCCTTCGAGTCGCTCGGGTTTAAAAATGTCAGGACGATCCTCGCGAGCGGCAATGTAATTTTCTATTCGCCGAATGCAAGTCCGCGGGAACTCGGCCTATCCATCGAAGGAAGGCTGAAAAAGAAATTAGGACATGAGATCGTCGTGCTGGTCCGGACGATCGCGGAATTACAACGGCTGGCCGAGAGGAATCCCTTTAAAGAGATAAAAATGACGCCCCAAACGAGGCGTTACGTCACCTTCCTCTCCGAGAAACCCAGGGGCGGCCTCAAGATCCCCTACCGATCCCCCGACAAAAGTCTCCGCCTCCTGCACGCGAGCGAAAGCGCGGTTTTCAGCGTCGTGACGCTGTCTCCAAGCACCGGAACAACGGACCTCATGGGTTTTCTCGAAAAACAATTCGGCCGAAAGATCACCACACGAAATTGGAATACGATTAGTAGAATTTTAGATATCTACCTGTAACCCAAAAGGAAACCCCTCCGTTTTTGGAAATTCCTCTCCCCTCTATATTTCCATTTATTACGATACAGACTCAATTTATTCGTCCTTTTTTAATGGACAAGTTGACACCAACTCACCCGCTTCGCTATTCTGAAGACATCCCTTCAAATAAGGCAATGCTTATGCCAATCAAAATAGGTCAGAAGCCGGAGAGTTCGTTTTCGGATCCGGTGGGGCTGCTCGGCGATTGCCACCGTCGGATCGAATCCTTCCTGTCATTGTTAATCAAGATCGCACAGACCGGCGGCTGTGAGTTGAATGCAGAGCGACGGGAGGCCCTGGAGAAAGCCCTTCGCTACTTCCGAGAGGCCGCCCCGAATCATACGCGGGACGAAGAAGAATCCCTGTTTCCGCGGATGCGTAAATCCAAAAACAAACAGGTTCAGACCGCTCTCGCCGCGCTCGATACCTTGGAGGCGGATCACGACAAGGCCGAAAAAGTGCACGCCGAAGTCGAAACACTCGGTCAACGATGGCTGGCCGAGGGCCGTCTTTCGACCCGGGAGGCGAAGCGGCTGTCTCAGGTCCTGGATGATTTGAAGAAGACGTACGAACGGCATATCGCCGTGGAGGATTCCGATATCTTTCCCCTGGCCGGCAATGTTTTGGAGAAATCCGACTTGGCCGAGGTCGGTCGTGAAATGGCCGTGCGGCGCGGCATCCGGCCGGGCGGCAAAATATATTAGTTGACATCTCCGGTATTCTTCTGTTACATTAACCCCAGCTTTGTTTCGGGAGTTTTGAAGGTCTGATCAACCGCAGAGTCTTTCACACGAGGCCCTGCGGTTTTTTTATGTCGCTTTCACGAAGTCTGAAGTAAGGCGAATTTAATAGGAAGGGAGGGATTAACAAGATGGCAAAAGGAAAAGTAAAATGGTTCAATGCCGGCAAAGGCTTTGGATTCATCGAGCAGGAAACGGGCGGAGATGTTTTCGTCCATTTCTCGGCGATTCAGGACGAAGGCTACAAGTCTCTTGACGAGGGCCAGGCCGTGGAATTTGAAGTGACCCAGGGACCGAAAGGCGCCCAGGCCACGAACGTCGTTAAGATATAGTACTCTCGACGCGCAAACGAAAAGGCCCCCCGATTTCAATCGGGGGGCCTTTTTTGTTTTCCTCCGAATTCCGGACTCATTCAAATCCGGGAAACATTCGAGGCGGCTCTTGACTTCCGGCATTCCTTGAGTTATACGGATACATATATAGGGACGATCATTGGAAATCTCGAGCGAGGCGCGTGATGGAACAGGTGAACTCGATTCTGCAGTTGCTCGGCGGCATGGGCGTCGTGGGAACCGTGATCATCGGCGTACTGGCCGGCATCGCGGCCACGATCATCATGCCGGGAGACGATCCAAGCGGGATCATCGTCACGCCGCTGATCGGCATCGCGGGGGCGGGCCTGGCGACTTATCTGGGCCAGTACCTCAACGTCTCCATCACCGGCGAGCTTTCCGGATTCATCGCCGCCGTGGTCGGCTCCATCCTGATTCTGCTGGCCTATCGGATCATCTTTCGGAGAGCCGGGTGAGATCGAGTCACATTCCGGCGTAGTCGTCGAAATTGTACCCCGCCCTAGTCATGGCCCGACGGACCGCGTCCAACACACGGGGATCGGGATTCGGAGGCATCGCCTCCAGGTCCGGCGCGCGACGCAGCCGGATCAGCAGATCGCCGATTCCATCGCCGATGAGCCGTTCACACTGATCATACACCCCGCCGGGCACTTCCTCGAGGCGGTCGTGATCGGTCAGGATTGCGCGGAGTGCGGCGATGACGCCGGGCGAGGGCGGCGGGACGGTCAGCGCGGCGAGGGCGCCATGATCGAGACGGAGCTTGGCCGCCATCGGAAACGGCGCTTCGCCCAATACCTGCTGGGCCGCCGGAAGGAGAATTTTCTCCTCGAGGCCGATATGTTTTAAAAGGCCCCGACGAAATTCATCATAGGCCGAGGTGTCGATCGCGGCCGGGTCCGTCGCGGCGCGATTCAAAAACTCCTCAAGCCGCCGGTGATCGTCGGCAAAAAACCGGTAGAGGGGTCCGTTCATTTTTATCCCAGTGTTTTATTCTAGGAAGCCTGACCCCGTCGTGTGATGGCGGATTATATCCCTTTGGAGCCAACGGGTCAAGAAAGCGTGGGAAGTAACGGGCAATGGGTGAGGAGGAAAGCGCAGAGTCCGGAGGGAGGCGATACTAACGCGAGGCCATGATTCCGCGCACTCGGCCGGAACTATCCTGAATGGGAATAATCTTTCGAAACCGGTCGTCGCCGGCGAGCCGCTGAAAGATCGCCCGACCTTGCCCGAGGCCGACTTCGAAGACCGCCCATCCGCCTCTGCGGAGAAAACGCGGCGCATCCTGGATAAAGCGGTTCAGGACATGGATTCCAAAGGGCCCCCCATCGAAGGCCAGGCGAGGCTCGTGCTTGAGGATTTCCTCCGGCATGGCCTCCAGCTTCCCGCTCGAAATGTAGGGGGGGTTGCAGGTGATCAGGTCGACATTCCCATGGAAGAACGGGTCTTCAAAAGGCGCGAATAAATCTCCCGCCCTTATTTCCACTCTCTTGTCCAGTTCCAGATACCGGACATTCCGTCTCGCCACCTCGACTGCTTCGGGCGAAAGGTCCGACGCGAATACGCGGGCGTGTGACACATAATGGGCCAGCGCCACCGCCAGATTTCCGGAACCCGTGCAGACATCCATGATGGTTAAATTTTCCTTCCGGCTCGCCATGCGACGTAATACATCGATGGCCGATCGACAAAGAAGTTCCGTTTCCTTGCGCGGGATCAAGGCTCCCGGGTCCGCCTGCAACTCCAATCCCATGAAACGCTGACGCCCCGTGAGATAGGAAATGGGAACCCCGGCTAGGCGTCGGGCCACAAGGTCGCGCAGCTTTGCGACGGCGGATCGATCCAGCGCGGGAAGCGCAAGCTCGCCCGCATGCTCAACGGAAACGGAGACGCCCGCGGCCTTGAGCCATAGCGCGTGTATGATGCGGTCCGGAGTCTCCTCCGGTTTATCCGGAAGTGAAGGCAGACGGGTGGAAACGATTTGTAAGAAGTCACGATATAGGGGCGCGGAAATCATATGCGGGATATTTGCAGAAAGCATACCATTTTCTTAGGCCGAATTTCACGAAGGCTGCAAGGCCTTGATCTATCTGTACAATTGTATGATTATCGGATCTGTCAAACCCGATTTTCGGGGGGTGATAGCGCCAAGTGTCAATTTTTCCGTCACAAAAAGAAAAAAAATCCTAACAAAGAAACCGGAGCCTCGGGAGTTCAGCTTCCTGATCCTTATGAGAGAACGGGCGGTGTTCAAGGAAAGGAAAATCGCCCATTGTGAATATCGATCCAAGGCCGATCTTTCATTGACCGGCGTTTGAAATTTTCTCTTCGCCGACGCGACGCACCTGGGAGGCATGAACCGTGGTGACGCAAACCGGATCGCCCTCGGGCGTTAGAAATTCGACCTCGTAAGCCCCGGCGCCTTTGAAAACGCGCACGACCGTGCCCACGTTGCCGGTTTTCAGCCCTTCCTTTGGGATATCGGCCGTTAAAACCACCCGATCATTTTCTTTGATGCTGTCCGGGCCCATCAATGGCGGTCGTCCCCGTCGTGTCCCCGCCCGCGCGGTTCCCGGACCGGCTGGGGAACATAACCCGGAAGGTCGTTGTCGTCAAAGGCAAACACATAAAATTGGTTCGGGTTGGCGACGAGACCGCGGGTGGGATCGTTCGGGAGCTTGAGCGGGTCGGCGATGGCGGCGAGGAAGTCGTCGTCGTTGGCGATATACAAGGTGTGCTTGGTCGCCCCGTTGAAGATCACATCCTGCCCGAACGCCACGCCCTCCATCTTGGACGGGATAAGGAAGCTGTCGATGCCGGCGGCATTCAGCTTGCCGACGATGTCGAGGAACAGGCTCTTGGGGACGGCGTAACCCGAGAGATCGCCGCTCAACGCGGTGACGTCCCGGGCACCGTCGAGATCGATCAGGAACATTTCCTTAACCTGGGCCGCGGAGGCCGTATCGGTGAGCAGGGGCGTGTCGGCCATGCCGGAGCCGTCCCGTTCATCCACCAGGAACTGGTGGTTGTTGACCGCGACGATTTCGCTGACGCCCGATCCGTCGGTGAGAAGGTAGGCGTACTCGTGGACGACACCGCTCCGGATGGCGATGGTGACGATCCGCAGGCTCTTTTTCTTATCCTGCTCCAGGTTGGCCTGCATGATCCCCACAAGCATCTCGCCGTCCGGGGTAATCGCGAGGCCTTCCATGCCCTTGTTGGTGACGCGGCCGACTGTATTCGAGCCGATCTCGACATCTTTCTGCGGGCTAAGTGTGGCTATGGCCAGGTTGTCGGGCAGGGCATAAGACCGGATGCGCATTCCGGTGGCGCGGTCGAACTGGTAAACATAGGGGCCGTATTCGTCCGAAATGAAAACGCTCCGGCCGTCGTTCGAGACGCGCACGCCCTCCGGATCCAGACGGGCGTCCCCGGGATAGGTCGAGAGCCTGGACGGATCGAAATTGTCCGAACGGCCGGTGAAATAATGCGTGTGATTCACGGCATTCAAAACGGGCGCGCCGCTTTCCAGTCCCAGACCGGAACCCGTGCCGTAGACGAGCGGGCTACGGCTCGACAACAGCGTCGTGTCGGTGAGCATGGGGGTCAGCGTGAAAGGGAGGGCCGAACCCGGATCGCTCGGCGAGAGGCTAAAATTAAAGGTCTGAAACCGGTCAATATAGGACACGGTGTCGTCGACCAGGCTGTTGTAGGGGTTGGCATTCGGACCCCGGTCCGGGATGGCGATGAAGGTCGTCCCCCCGGCATAGGCCAGGCCGGAACCCACCCCGCCGAGCCGGTTACCCGGCACGCCGTTTTCCAGTGGAGCGGCCGTTTGGGTCGAGAAATCCTCGTAGGCGCCGTTCACCGTCCCGATCGCGATGAGGTCGGTCGCGTGGGCCGCGGGTGCGTACAGGAGCGAAGCGAGCAAAAGCGCCGTGATTTTCTTTTGGCTCATGACGGAATCTCCTTATCTGTCGATGAGTTGAGCGGATTATGATTCGTTCAGGCGTGATTATGCCAGACGAAAGAGACGAAATGATCAAGGCGGGGTTAAATGAGTGTTAAATCTTTTTTTACTTCTGCCCTTCCTGCCCCGAAAAATATTCGGCGCGGCTGACGGCGACGTCCGAGACGAACATGACCCCGGTGTAGCGGTCGAAAACCGGCTTCAGTCCGGCCAGGATCGGCTCCACCTTCTCCTCCGGGACGACGGTCATCAGCATCACCAGGCTGTCCATCTCGTTGAACATCGGATGGGCGGTGTGGAAACCGTGGTGGCCCTTGCCCGAGATATTGTGGATGATTGTGTAGCCGGTCGCCTTGATGGCGTCCAGCAAATCGGTCGCAAATTTCACGTGTTCGCCTTGAATGACGATCCGGATCTCTTTCATCGGATGAAGCGTGAGGCCGGTCATGCGCAATACTCCTCCTGATTAAGACGGGTTTGTCTTCAGGGACGGCCTTCGACTCCGAAGGGCGTCCATCCCTGCCTCGGAACATAACGATAGAACATTTTTTCCTCCGGATCAAGCGCGGCCAGGTGCACCCATTGATTGTCGTACAGATGCTGAAGAAACCGCTGACGTCCGATGATCCGGATGATCCTATCCCGGGGCGCCTCGATCAGCGTGAACATCCGGACCGGCTCATGGAACGGCCGCGGCCCGTCCATCACGGTCTGCCGGGCCAGGCCCGTGCGAAGATCGCTCTGGGGGCCCGACATCACCCCGAAGCGGCCGACGACGTTGTGGTAAATTTTGCTCCCGCTGCCGTACACTTCGGGATCGACCGTGGAGAAATAATGCTCCATGTTGATCCATTCCCCGACGACTTGCGGACCGGTCATCACGATCTCCAGCAGCCGGCCGGCGGGATCGTCGCGGTAGTCGTAGGAATGAAGAAAGACCCGGCCTCCAAGATCGATCCCCCGGATCAACTCGCGGCGGCCGACGAGAAAGGCGGCGTTGCCCGACAGCCCCCACTCCGGCCGGACCTCGCTCCAGTCGCCGCTCCGCCGGCGCGCCTCCCGCGTCGCCCGGCCCGGCGGGAGAATGGCCGCGATCTCCGGAAACCGAGCGCATCGCTCCTGGCTGGTCCGCCGGCCGGCCTCTTCGAGGTCGCGGCTTAAACGGAGCAGATCTTTGAGGTGGGTGTGTGGAAGATCCTCAAGGTCGAAGAGCCGAACGGCGTCCGTCGTCGTATCGTGCAGGCCCGCGATAAAGTAGGTATCCTGGGGAATGACGATGCCGTTCCGGGCCAGCGCGTCACGGACCAGCGGTTTGTTGGCCATGGCCGCCAGGACCCGCGCATTCGGTTGACCCGAATTCCCGCCGCAGGCGCCGCAGTCCAGCGCCGCCTCGAAGGGATTGTTCTCGGTCGTTCCGCCGTGGCCGCAGAAGAGGACGAGCCGGGCGAAGTTCCGGGTCAGTCCCATCATCCGGAGAGCGGTCTCGACCGTGAAGGCCTGCTCTCCGGGCGTGAAGCCGATCCGGGTGATGCGCTCCATGCGGGCGAAGGCGCCGCCCGGGTTGATCCGGTACTGATCGCGCAGCGCCCGGACAAAGTCCGCCTCCTCCCCGGCCGTGAGCGATCCTTTCGGGGGATGCTGTCCCGAATAAGGTTCATCCAGGGCCCGTTTGCGCAGATAATCCAGCCGCTCGAGGGAAAGATTCAGATCGCGGTCCCCGAACCGTTCCTGGAGCGCACGGCGGATGACGGAGCGCTGCTCGGCGGCCAGCATTTCCTCGACCTCCTCCCGCAACAGCTTGTCCACGGTCACGGCGGTGGCGACCGTCGGCACGAAGGTGCGCCGGAGCCAGTCGGTCCAATTTTGATACCAAGCGGTGAAGACGGTTTTGCCGAGCAAGGGTAAACCGTAAAACCAGCCGAGCGATTCCACCGCCACATAAGGGGTGACCACATTTTCCTTCAGGTCATGAAGCAGCTCATGCCCCGCCTGGAGCAGCCTGGTCCCGGCCTGGTGCCTGGAGAGCCGCTGCCCATGATAGGTCCGGGGAACTTCGCGCACGACGTTCTTGGCCTTCATGATCACGGGAAACTGGTCTGTCTCGTGGAGATGGCCCAGGGCTCGGTACCGGATGAAGACGCTGAAGAAACCCGCGAAGCCGTAGGTTTCATAATCCCCGACCGCCTCCAAATGGCGCCGGAACGGCTCGGACCTTACATCGATGCAATGGACCGCCTGCGCTTGAGGACGAACGGTCGTCGGCGCCGGCGGCGGGCCGGATAGATTGGACCGGAGTTTATCGATTAATTGCTCCTGATACCCGGCCTCCAACGCCTCCAGCCACACCGGCCCGTGCTCCGACTCCGGAAAGGCGTCGAGCCATTCCAGCAGGACCTTCAGCGTCTCGGGCGGGGTTTCGATTAAAACGGGGACATCGATCTCCAGCGCGTCCGCGAGCGACTTCAGCCGCCAGGCGGAGGATCGGTGGCGGGAATCCCCGCGCGGAAGGGACGCTTCGCGAAGCCCCGCTGCTTTTTCCATGGCGCCCGCGTTCCGCGCGACCGCTTCGGAAATGGACTTCAGATTCCCGTCGACCCCCAGTTCCTCCCGGCAGGCCTGCCGCACCAATTCCCGCTCATACCAAAGCCGCACGGCGAGGTACTGGACCAGATCGGCTGGATAGACCTGCTGCCACTCATAGTCGGCCTGCTCCGAACGCCACTTAATGAAACCGGCCCAGCCGGGCAGCGCCGCCAGGTGCCGCGAAAGATAGTCCGGCCAGGCCTCGGATGGAATTCCGAGCGCGTCGAGCGAATCCAGCAGCGCATCTTCCGGCGGGTCCGGCAGACGGGCGATTTTACTTCGGCTGTCCGGGATCGCGCAGGGGGACCATTCCCGCCCGGCCAGCCATTTCCACGCGCCGTAGAATCCCCTATCCCGACCGGGCATCCACCAGGCGGCGTGCCCTTCGTCCAAGAAGGCCTCGCACCATTTGATCAATTCCCGATCGATGAGCTCGGTGGTCTTCGCGCCGAGGGCGCGGTCGCACCAGTCCGCCAGGGTCGAACTCCGGCCAGGGGGCGCGGGGACGACGGGCTCCGGGTGACCCGGCAAATCCTGCAGGGGCGCGAGCCGCTCGGCCAGCGCGTCGACCAGGGACCGATCCGCGCCGCGGCCGATCCGGGCCTCGAGCGCGCCGCCTTCCGAGAGGGGCGCGGGGTCGGAGATCCCCCGAAGCAGACGGGCCCGGAGCACATCGATGTGCCCGACTTCCCTGCGGCCCAGCGCCACCTTTCGGTCCTGCGCCATCGGCCTGAGAGCGGCGTCGACCTGGCGAGGAAGGATCCGGCCCGAGCGGAAATAATCCCGAAAAAGCGCGTTGGAGAGATAACCGTTTCCGCCCAGAAGTTCCCGCCCGCGCCGTACCGCCTCCCCGAAAGGAAGATCTTCCAGTGCATGCAGCGGATTGTGATGGACAAAGGTTCGCATCGGCCAGTACGGGGCGACGATCTCGCCGGCAATCAGGATCACCCCCCGGAGCCGCATCCGCTGGGTGTCGTTGTAGTGTTTGGGCTCTACGGGTTCCATCGGCTCCATTCCATCGCGGTGCGATAACCGTCGGCAAGAAACGAGGCGTCGAGGGAGCCGTGCGGCGCAAGGCCCAAGCCGATCAATAACGCCAGCACGATCATGAAGGAGGCGACTTCGGTCGGGCGGAGGTCTTCATAGAGGATTTCCGGCCGATGGGGACCGAAGAGGAGTCGCTGCATCATCCGGAACAGATACCACGACGCCCCGAACCAGGCGAGGAGGATGACCAGCAAAGCCCCGGGCGTTTCGATCAAGCGGGTGACGGGCGGGTTGAGCAGCATCCCGATGAAGCCGGAAAATAGGCCGAAGGGCGGCAGGCCAACGGTCGCCATCACCAGGAAGCCCAGCATCGTGGCAAAGCGGGGCATCGGCAGAGCCAGTCCCCCCATCCGGCCAATTCCCGGATCAGCGCCGAGATCCCCGTACCGCGCCTCCAGGCGATTGAAGGCAAAGAAGAGACCGCCGGTGAGTAGCGCCGCCGAGCCGGCGTAGACGCCGGCCTGGGGCGTCGGGCTTCGGGCCGCGGCCAAATGCCACCACAGCACCGAATAGAAAACCAGACCGGCATAGGCCGTCAGGCGCTTCGGTCGGTCCTGCATCAGCGCCCTGAATGTGCCGTAGAGGGCGCCGATCAAGGCCAGCCGGCTCACATTTCCCAGGAGCTCCGGCGGAAGATCGGGAAGGAGATGGACCAGCCCGTAGAATCCGGCCGCGGGCAGCAGCAGGGCGACGAGCACCGGCCCGTAACCCGGCAGACGGGTCAGGGCGGTGACATAGACCCCGTGAAAGGGGAAGAGCGGGAGCAGGAGGGCCGACGCAGCCAAGATCGCCAGGGTCGGCGCCGGCAGATCCGCCGCCCGACCCAACGCGGGCCAGACCAGGCCGAGCGCGATCAGGGACAGCACGGGGGCGAAGAGCCGGCTCCGTTCCGTCCAACGGGCGGCGCGGGCGAATCGGCGGCCGAGTCGAAGCAAAAGGGCGTCCATGTAAAGCCGGTTCATGCAGAAAAGATAGAACCGGACATGCAGTTCGCCGACCCATTCCGGCAAACGGATCGAGCGTCCGTGGCTCCTCGCGTAGATGAGGGTCCATCCCAGAATGACAAACAGCGCGGTCGCCAGGATCACGGCATCGAACAGTCCCCCCGGCAATGCGGCGGCCTGGAAATAAGCGGACACACGACCCGGCGCCGGATAGAGAAAATAGGTGAAGGCCTCCGCCGCGAGAAGATAAGTTGAGACGACCAGCAGAAGCGTGAGAAGCATGAGCGCCGCCACCTTTCGGGAGGCGACCGCCCGAAAACGGTAGAGCGTCAGGATGGCCTGGGAAGAGGTGACCCAGCTGAAGAACAGGAAGATCACGACCCCCTGCGAGTCCCTGAAGGTGATGTTGAGCACCCCGTGCGCGGCCAGCAGGATGATCAGCGGGAGGATGAGCGTCGTCGTAAACCCGGTCAGCCAGGTCAGGAGCGAAAAGTCCGGCGGCTCCGACGTCTCGATTTTCGGCGGAAACCTCGGATCGAGCCGGGCCGCATGGATCACGTTGCCGCAATGGAGGAAGATCGTGGCCTTGAACAGCCCGTGCGCGATCAGATGAAAGACCGCCAGGGCGAAGGCCCCCAGGCCGCATTCCATGATCATGTAGCCCATCTGCCCGATCGTGGAGTAGCCCAGGGTTTTTTTGATGTCGTTCTGCGTCAGCATCATGGAGGCCCCCAGGAGGGCGGTGAGCAGGCCGACGACGAAGACCGCATGCAAGACCGCGGGACTGAGGCCGTAGAGCGGGGCGAGACGGTTTAGGAGGAAGCCGCCGGCATTGATGATTCCGGCATGCAGAAGGGCATGAACCGGGGTCGGCGCGTAGAGGGAATCGGGCAGCCACATATGCAAGGGAAACTGGGCGGACTTGCTCATGGCCCCGACAAAAATCAGGAGGGCGACGACCGTGGGGCCGCCGACTTCGATCCCGCTTTCGGGCCCGAAGAGCGACAACAGCATCGGATCCCCCGCGGCCCGGCTGAAGAGCGGATCGAAATCGAGTGTGCCGTAGAGACCGTAGGCCAGGACGATCCCGGCGAGAAAGGCGACATCCCCCAGGCGAAGCATCGTAAAGGTCCGGAAGGCGCCCTGCGCCGTGGGCGTGTGCGAATAGTTGTAGGCCAGCAGGCTGAGAATCCAGCTCAAGAGCTGCCAGAAAACAAAGAGCATCAGCAGATTGGCGCTGGAAACCATGCAGAGAAGCACGAAGACGGCCAGGGCCAGAAGCGTATGGAACCATCCGCGTCCCCGTTCGGACTGCATGTAGCGAACGGAATAGAGATAAATCAGCGCCCCAATACCGGTGATCAGAACCATCATCACGGCGGCCAGGCGGTCGATTGAAAGTTCGAAATTGACCAGGCGGCTCCAGGGGGAGGGAAAGAGGAAAATGCGGAAGGGATCGTGGCCGGGCGTCCCCACCTCGCGAAGGACCCATACGGCCAGCCCGAAAGCCAGCACGTGGGCCAGAACCCCGATCCCGTACGCCCTCCGGCCGATCCAGGCGGACGGAAACGCGGTCGGAAGGGCCGCGGCCAGGGGCGCAAGCAGTATGAGCAAAGGGTAGTCGTGGAGCATCGTCACCAGTCGTCGCGGGACCTAAAGACAAAAAAATGCCGACCCATTCCGAGTCGGCTTACAGCCCGACCGATCCGGCGGAGCGGGATCCTTCGGGCTATCTTCCATTTCCATTATTGAACACCAGGCCAAGTCCCTTGGTCAAGTATTATTGTTGCGGGATCGCTCCTCCAGATTTTCGTTCAA
Organism: Nitrospiria bacterium; assembly: GCA_035498035.1. Classification (NCBI taxonomy): domain Bacteria; kingdom Pseudomonadati; phylum Nitrospirota; class Nitrospiria; species Nitrospiria bacterium. The sequence goes on along the minus strand of DATKAN010000038.1, from coordinate 49,965 downwards.
TGAAAAAATAATGACCCGCTCCCCTGTTTTTGTACTGATGTCGGTGTGGAGGCTGACCACCTTGAGCCCCGTAATTTTTTCGATCACCTCGGTCAACAATCCCCGGGCCTGTTCCAGGAGGTTGGAGCGTATCTCCTTGATCAGGTCCGTCCCTTTCGGATTCTTGGCCAGCTGTTGCTCGGCCGGGGTCAGAACTCCTTTGAGGCGCACAAGGATCATATCGTCGATAATACAGGTTTTGCTCTCCTTCGGACCCCGACCCATGTAATCCTTTTCGAATTGAATCATGGCGTTGCTGATTTCGGACTCGACCTGTCCCTTGCTTCGTTTCATTCAAAAGGCTCCCGTTCGTATCCTGTGGTGTCATTATAATAAAATCGTAACCGATGCGCAACCGCCGCGAAATGAACCGAAAAACCCACTTTCGAGGGGGGAGATCGGATTGACGGACGTCGACGACGTGATACACTTAAATTGTGCCTCCAGGAAGCGCCCATCCGATGAAAACCTCATTAGAAAAAAAAGACATTTTCATCGCTCTCTTGGCGGTCATCGCCCTGTTCGTCTTTCTGAGGTTCTACGACGACGCCTCTCCGACGGCCACGATGAATTCCCACATATCAAGAAATCACGCATTACGCGAGGCACGGCAATTCCTCGAAGCGCAGGGATTCAACCTGGACGGTTATGTGGAAACCGTCCTTTTTTCCGAGGATAGCGACGCCGCACTTTACCTTCAGCGATCGATGGGGATGGACCGCTTCAATGCCCTGGCGCAAGATCTGCCCCTCCGGTATTGGAAGGTCCGCTTCTTGAAGGAACTTCAGTACGAGGAGTTCAGAGTTTATGTAAACCCCAAAGGCCGGATCATCGCGTTTAACCATTACATTCCGGAGGATACGAAGGGAGCCCGCCTTAAACAAAGCCGGGCCCTGGAGCTGGCCGAAACCTTTATCCAGAATCAGAAGGACGTTGATTTCTTGAGCTACGACCTGATCAACGCCTCGACCAAGCAAAGGGAGAAAAGGACCGACCATATCTTTACATGGAAGGCGTCCACGCCCTCCCTCGGAGAGGCCCAACTGCTGATGACCCTCGCCGTTCACGGGGACGCGGTGGACGGGTATGAGCAATCGATCAGCGTTCCCCAAAAATTTGCGGAGATGTACGAGGGGGAAAGCTCGAAGGGGGAACTGCTCGCGAGGCTGAGCGGATTGTTGACGGTTTTCCTTTCCCTGTCCGCGCTGGTCATATTTCTGACCCACCATAAATACAGGACCATCCCCTGGAAAGGGGCCTTGTACCTGGCCCTGGCCATGGTGACGGCGAAAGTTCTCGGGGAGATCAATGCCATTCCCAACATCCGGTCCTCGTACTCCACCGATTCCCCCCTCTACACGTTTTGGGGCGGATGGATCTTCGACACGATCGAAGCGACCCTCTGGTCGGGTGTTGTGACGTTTTTGTTCGCCGTCGCCGGATGGGCCGTCGGCCGGGAAGTTTTCACGGCCAAGCGGGTGGATCAGATCACTGGAAGACGCGGCTGGCTTTCCCGGGATTTCACGCGCGCCCTGTTCATGGGCTACCTGCTGGCGTCGATCAGCCTGGGTTATATGACGGTTTTTTATCTGGTGGGCCAACGCTACTTCGATGTCTGGTCGCCCGTTCCCAGCAGCTATTCCAATATGCTGGGCACCTGGCTTCCCTTCCTGGAACCCATCACCAACGCCTTCCGGTCTTCCGTCTCGGAGGAATTGATCTACCGGTTCTTCGCGATCGCCCTGATGATTAAATATTTTCGGTCGCGAGCCCTGGCCCTCTTCGTCCCAGCCCTGATCTGGGGATTCGCCCATTCGGACTATTCCGTAATGCCCTTTTATACCCGGGGAATCGAACTGACCGTGGACGGCCTGGTCTCCGGCTATTTCTTCGTCCGTTACGGTCTGATCACGGTCATCGTGGCCCACTACGTGTTCGACGCCGTCATCGTGGGGATGCCGCTGCTCCAATCGTCTCATTTGTATTTCTTCTGGTCCGGAATGGCCGGCGTGGCCGTGATGGCCGTCCCCATCGTCTTGAGCCTGGCCCGATCCGTCCGGAGAAAACCGACTCACCATGCGGTGGATCATCCGCTCCGTTCGGAGGAGAGATCGCTGGTGGCCTCCCCCACGGAAAGCCGAAAATAAAGCGAATGGATTATGGCTTGCCCTCGCACCGGATTCTGTGCAAAAATAGGTTCCTAAGACAGGACCATGTCCGGGTAGAGCCATGCAAGCGAAAACGATGTTCGAGAAAACCTGGGAGGCGCACGTCGTCCACGAAGAGACGGGCCAGCCTTCCCTTATCTATATCGACCGCCACCTGGTGCACGAGGTCACGTCTCCCCAGGCCTTCGAAGGCCTTCGCCTGGCCCGCCGGCGGGTCCGCCGGCCCGATCTGACCTTCGCCACGATGGACCACAACGTCCCCACCACCGACCGGTCGATTCCAATCGAGGACGCGATCTCGGCCCAGCAGATGGAAACGCTGGTCCGAAACTGCAGAGAGTTCGGGGTCACGCTCTTCGATCTCCGCAGTCCCGACCAGGGGATCGTCCACGTCATCGGGCCGGAGCTGGGCTTGACCCTGCCCGGCCAGACGCTGGTCTGCGGCGACAGCCACACTTCGACGCACGGCGCCTTCGGGGCGCTGGCCTTCGGGATCGGCACCAGCGAGGTGGAGCACGTGATGGCGACCCAGTGCCTCCTCCAGGACAGACCCAAGACCTTTTTGATTGAGGTGAACGGACGGCGGCCGTTCGGCATCGAGGCGAAGGACATCATCCTTTCAATCATCGGCCGGATCGGGACCGACGGGGGAACGGGTCATGTGATCGAGTACGCCGGGGAAACCATCCGAGGGCTTTCGATGGAAGAGCGGATGACGGTCTGCAACATGTCGATCGAGGGCGGCGCCCGCGCCGGGATGATCGCCCCCGACGAGAAGACCTTTGAGTATCTCAAGGGCCGGCGATACGTTCCGGCCTCCGCCGACGGCGGATTCGACGCGGCCGTTGAACGGTGGAAGCGCCTGCCCACCGACGCGGGGGCCCGCTTCGACCGCGCCCTGAAAATCGACGCGGCCTCCCTCGCGCCCCAGGTCACGTGGGGCACCAACCCCGGACAGGTCGTCCCGGTCGATGCCCGCGTGCCGAACCCGTCCGATTTTGCGGACCCCAACGCGCGGAAATCGGCCGAGCGGGCGCTGGACTACATGGGGTTGAGGGCCGGAACGGCGATGACCGACATCCCGATCGACCGGGTCTTCATCGGCTCCTGCACCAACGCCCGGATCGAGGACCTCCGCCACGCAGCCCGATTTGTGAAGGGGCGGCGGGTCGCTCCAAATGTTTACGCGATGGTGGTGCCCGGCTCGCAACGGGTGAAAAAACAGGCCGAGGAAGAAGGCCTGGACCGGATCTTCAGGTCGGCCGGGTTCGACTGGCGGGAGTCGGGCTGCTCGATGTGTCTGGGGATGAACCCGGATATCTTAAAACCCGGCGAGCGCTGCGCCTCGACCTCCAACCGAAACTTTGAGGGCCGTCAGGGAAAGGGCGGGCGGACGCATCTTGTCAGCCCGATCATGGCGGCCGCCGCCGCGGTCGAAGGCCGTTTCGTCGACGTGCGACAATACGAATTGGAATCGAAGGATTAATGTAGGGGCAGGCCCCCGTGCCTGCCCAGGACGACCCCAGGGGGTCGCCCCTACAATAACGCGTGTGAACCATGGACCCTTTTAAAAAACACACCGGGATCGTCACACTGCTCGACCTCCCCAATGTCGACACCGATCAGATCATCCCCAAGCAGTTTTTAAAGCGGATCGAGCGGACGGGCTTCGGACGGTTTCTGTTTTACGATTGGCGCTTCATCGACGGCCAAAAACCGAATCCGGAATTCGAGATGAACGCCGAACGCTATCGCGGGGCCACCATTCTGGTCGCGCGGGCGAACTTCGGCTGCGGGTCCTCCCGGGAACACGCGCCATGGGCCTTATTGGATTACGGTTTCCGGTGCGTCATCGCGCCGTCCTTTGCCGATATTTTCTACAATAATTGTTTTAAGAACGGTATCCTGCCGGTGAGGCTTTCGGAAGGACAGGTCGAAACGCTCTTTCAGCGCGTCCGCGGGACACCCGGGTACCGGCTGACCGTGGACCTCGAGATAAAGAAGGTGATATCGGGCGACGGCCTGGAGATTGGATTCGAGGTGGACGACTTCCGCCGCAGCTGTCTGCTGGGCGGCCTGGACGACATCGGCCTGACCTTGCAGTATGAAGGCCAGATACGGTCTTATGAATCCGCTCACCCGGAGGCGACCCCCCGTCCGGCCCGGCCTTAAAACACCCTCAGAGGATCGCCCATTCGAAACCAGCCCCGTAAAAAAATCGCCCTTGTCCTTTCGGCTGGCCTCTTATTTCCGGTCTTTTTATCTTCCTGCATCATCGTCTACCGGGATTTCCCGGTCGATATGATCGGAAAACCGCCCGAATCCAGATCCTACGACCTGCTCTCCTATCATATCAATCCCTTCCCCTTTCCGAACGAAGGGGGCAAGACCGCCTTGCAGGCGGTCTTTAACAATGAAACGCCCTTCGCCAATACGGCCGACGTCATGGAGATCCCCCGGACGGGCGTGTTTTGTCTGGTGGATGTGGAATGGAACCGCCCCCATACGGCCGCGACGATCTTCCATTACCTTTCCTTGGTGACACTGACGGCCCTGCCTTCCTGGAGCGTCCAGGAAAGTTATAAAGTGCACTACCGTTTGTTCGTGGATGGCGAACAGCGGAAAACATTTTCATACAAGATCACGCGCAAAATGGGACTCTGGCTCGGCCTGCTGCCGGTCGCCTGGGTGAACTGGTTGACCTATTCCCAGGCCGAGGCCTTCGAGGCGACGGCCTTTCAGTTCTTTGAAGATGCCAAGCCGATCCTCTCGACCCTTAAACCTCATGAACGGATCATCGATTGAATGGGAGCCGCCGGCGCCATCCCGGCGGAGACCCGGCGGTCCTCTATCGGGTCCGGCCGGGATGAGCACGGGCGGGGGCATCCGATGGACAGCGACGTTCTGAATTTATTCCTGACCGTGCTATTCAGCGCGGTCGGCCTTGGCTATTTCGTCTACGGAAAACGCCAACGGGCGGGACCTTCCCTGGCCGCGGGCCTGTTCCTGATGATCTATCCCTATTTCGTTTCAGGCACCCTCGGCATCGTCGCCGTGGGCCTGGCGTTGATGGCCGCTCCGTTCCTGGCCAAACGAATGGGATGGTAACGGCGCAATTTTTTTCTTGGCATCGATTCCCGTTTGCGCTAATCTTATGAAGATTTCTATGGAGGGAACTGGGTTGATTGCCGACAGACAAAAAGGTGAAGGCCCCTCCGAAAACGAGGCCGCGGCGCCATGAAAGTTCGGGACTGTTTTAACGACCGGCGTCCGGTTTTTTCCTTCGAGTTCTTCCTTCCGAAAACGCCGGAGGGGATGACCCAGTTCAAGTCCACCGTGCGGGACCTGAAGGGGCTCGCGCCCTCCTTCGTCACGCTCACCTACGGGGCCGGGGGATCGAGCCGCGACCGGACGATCGAGACGGCCGGCATGATCCAGAACGAGCTGGGGCTCACGACCGTCGCCCATCTCACCTGCATCGCCCACACCCGAAACGAGATCGAGGCGATCGTGGAGAAGATCCGCGTCCTCGGGATCGAGAACATCATGGCGCTCCGGGGCGATCCGCCCAAGGACGGCCATCTTCCTCCCGAAAACCGACGGGAATACCGGTACGCGGTCGACCTGGTCCGCCACATCCGGAAGATGGACGGTTTCTGCGTCGGCGTCGCCGGCTATCCCGAAAAACATCCCGAGGCCCCCACCATGGAGGAGGACCTGCGTCATCTCAAGGAGAAGGCGGAGGCCGGGGCGGATTTTATAACGACCCAGCTGTTCTTCAACAACGAAGACTATTTTCGGTTCGTCGAGCGGGTCCGGGCCTTGGGAATCACGCTTCCGGTCCTGCCCGGCCTGATGCCGGTCACGAACTACGGCCAGCTTCATAAATTCGCCGCGATGTGCGGCGCGCGCGTCCCGGCCGAGATCGTCCGGACGTTGGAACCCCGTCAGACCGACGCGGAGTACGTGATCCGCTACGGTATCGACTGGACCTTTCGCCAGGCCCGCGATCTGCTGGACAAGGGCGCGCCCGGAATTCACTTCTACACGCTCAACAAATCCCGCTCGACCGAGATGATCCTCTCCCGGCTGCTGGGACGGTAGAGAAATTTTGCGGGGGCGTATTGCAATATGCCCTAACTGCTGCTAAGATTTATGGGATGTCTGTTCGGGTTTTCAGGGGAGTCACTCCTCCCCGAGTCTCCCGGTATGCGGGAGGCGGCTCGTCGGGCCGGCAGCGGCGGCCGGTTCGATGGGACGGGCGGACCTGGGTCCGGCCCGGCGCGGTGGAACGCCGCATAGGGGCGGGGCCCGCGCGTAAGGGGGTTCGATCCTGACGCGTGGGAGGGCCCCCGTTCCGAGGAAGGAGGTGGTCCAGTGGGCAGTTGTATTAACCCTACGGCGAGTGAGGTGGCCGCGTCCTAAGCGCCATACCCTTCTCGAAGGTGAAGCCTGGGATGCAATCCCAGGGCCACCAAAACCCGGAAGCGCGGACGTCGTAGCCGCTTTAGGATGAAGAATCCGCTTCCGGGTTTATTTTTTTAATTTATAAACCATGACGAGACCGGGACGAAAACATTATCCCCACATCGGGCGGAAGGAACAGGAAGTCGACGCCGCGTTCTGGGCGGAGCTGTACAGGAACGGCGACACCGGCTGGGATCAGGGCGGGGCGTCGCCCGGCCTGGTCGATTTCCTGAAAAACGATTCGGGGTCGGGTCGGGCCGTGCCGTTCCGATACGGCCGCGCGCTCGTCCCGGGTTGCGGGCACGGGCATGACGCGCGCGCGCTGGCTTCCGCAGGGTTCGATGTGATCGGTCTGGATGTCGTTAAAAAAGCCGTCGAGGAAGCGACGCGGCTGGCCGATTTGGAAGGTTTAAAGAATGCGCGGTTCGAACAGGCCGACTTTCTTCATCTGCCCGCCCGTCTGCGCGGACCCTACGATCTTATTTTTGAAAATACTTTTTTCTGCGCGATCGATCCGGATCATCGGGACCGCTATGTCGAAGCGGCCGCGAGCCTCTTGAAGCCGGACGGCATCCTGCTCGGCGTTTTCTATGCGATACGGCCCGAGACCGGCCCGCCGTTCGGCGCGACGCGCGATGAGCTGCTGGACCGATTCAGCCACCGCTTTAAATTGGTCTTGGATCGCGTTCCCAGGTCCATTCCCCGTCGCGAGGGAAAAGAGCTTTTGATGCTCTGGCGGCGAAAGAAGTAATAGCGGCGGGTGGCCGCAGGCGGGGCGCCCCAGCCAGAGCAGCCGGGGTCCCTACGCCGGGCGGAGTGGCGAGCACGCTGGGGCTGCCGAAGGACAGGACCCGCCGATGCACAGGATTAAAGTCGTTTTTTTATTTAATTTTAGATCGCTTCCGCCGGCCGTTGAACAGCTTCAAAGCCTCAAACCAGAGAATGCCGCTCGCCCCGGCCGCGAACGCGACCGCCACATCCATCGGACGCAGCGGCGCAAAATGAAACAGATTTCGCAGAAAGGGGATATAGAAGACGAGGCCGAGAAAGGCCAACGCGCCTCCCACGACCCACCAGAGCGCGGGACTCGGCCTCCGCAGCGTCTCCAGAATGGTGCGGGACCAGGAACGGTTGGTGAAGATCAGTCCAAGGTTGGCGATGACCAGCGCGGTAAAGACCAGCGCGCGTGCGTCCGACTCTCCCTGCCCGCGATACAGGGCGATGCCGTAGACCGCCAGGATGATCAACAGAACGATGATCCCCTGCAAAAGACTCAGCCCGACAATCCGGATGCCGAACAAGGGCCGCTTTGGATCCCGGGGAGGCCGGGTCATCAGATCGGCCTCCTCCGGCGTCGCCTCGAAAACGATCGAGCAGGCCGGGTCGATGATCAATTCGAGAAACATAATATGGACGGGGAAAAAAACAAGGGGCCAACCCGTCATCAACGGGATCAGCGACATGCCGGCGATCGGGACATGGATCGCCAGGATATAGGCCATCGCCTTCCGAAGGTTGTCGAAGATCCGGCGGCCCAGCTTCACGGCCTGGACGATCGAGGCGAAGTCATCCTCCAGCAACACCAGCGCCGCAGCCTCGCGGGCGACATCGGTGCCGCGGCCCCCCATTGCGATGCCGATATGCGCCGATTTCAAGGCCGGCGCGTCATTCACGCCGTCGCCCGTCATCGCCACCACCTCGCCGTTCGCCTTCAAGGCCTCGACCAGACGCAACTTCTGCTCCGGGAGGATCCGTGCAAAGAGATTGACCTTTTTGATCCGCTCGCGGAGCTCGGAGTCACCCAGTCGCTCCAGCGCGTCGCCGGTAATCATCGCATCGACCGGCCCCAGCCCGATCTGCCGTGCGATCGCGCGGGCCGTTCCCGGATAGTCTCCGGTGATCATCACGACCCGTATGCCGGCGGTTTCGCATTCCCGCAGCGCCTCGGGAACAGACGGACGGACAGGGTCGGTCAACCCGATCAGGCCCAGATAGACAAAATCGAAGTCATGTTGGTCACCGGGCCAGGCGGTCCCGCCGAATTCGGCCCGGGCCAGGCCGAGCACCCGAAGACCCTCGTCCGCCATCGAACCGACCCGGCGGGCGAGCTCTTCCTTTGCGGCCGGATCGAGATGGCACAGGTCGGCGATCGCCTCGGGCGAGCCCTTGGACGCCACAATACAGGCGTTACGGTCGGGCGATTTCCAGACATGCGACAGCGCCAGGAGTTTGGAGGTCAGGGAATAATCCTGAACCAAAGTCCAGTCCCGGTGAAAATGTTCGGACCGGGCCAGAGATCGATCGCCCAGTTCCCGGATGGCCCTCTCCATCGGATCAAAGGGATCGATCTCGCTGGCCAGTAGGGCGAATTCCAGAATTTCGTGAACGCTCTCCGGCAACGGTCCCGGCGACTCCCCGATCTCGCACACCTCCCCCTTCGAGAAGATCCGGCGGACCGTCATCCGGTTTTGCGTCAGCGTCCCGGTCTTGTCCACGCAAAGCACCGTGGCCGCGCCCAGCGTTTCGACCGTCGTGACGTGGCGGGTCAGCACCCGGTGCTGTGCGATCCGCCAGGCCCCGATCGCCAGAAAGACGGTCAGCACGACCGGAAACTCCTCCGGCAGAAGCGCCATCGCCAGCGTGATCCCGGCCAGAAATCCGTTCAGCCAGTTCCCCCGCGTCAAGCCGTATAAAATCACGACGAGGCCGCAGAGGGAGAGGCCGGCGATCGCGAGGTTCCGAACCAGGCGGCCGGTCTCCCTCTGCAGCGGGCTTTCTTCCGCTTCAACTTTTTCCAGCACCATCCCGATCTTCCCGATCTCCGTCCGGTCGCCGGTCGCCCGCGCACGGGCGATGCCCTGTCCCTGCACCACCAGCGTGCCGGAATATACAAACGGCCGATCGTCCCCTCCGGGACGGGACAGTTCCATGACGCCGTTCCAGACCGACTTTCGAACCGGGACCGACTCGCCCGTCAGCAGCGATTCATCCGCCGACAGATCGTTGGCCGACAGGACCACGGCGTCGGCCGGGACACGGTCCCCTTCGGACAGCACGAGAAGATCGTCGCGCACCACTTCCCGGCCGGCGACGCGCCTTCGCAGGCCGTCCCGGATGACCAGCGCCCGGGGGCTCGACAGGTCGCGCAGCGCCTCCAACGCGCGCTCGGTCTTTCGCTCCTGATAGAGGGTGATGCCGATGACGACCCCGACGAAGGCGAGCAGCATCAGCGCCTCATTGCGATTGCCCAGGATCAGATAAATCAAACCGGCGGCGGCCAGCAGAATAAAAATCGGCTGACGGACGATTTCGAAGGCAATGGCCGCAGTCCCGCGCCGTTTGGCCGAGGGAAGCTCGTTATATCCCTCCTCGCCCAGCCGGTCGGCGGCCTCCTTCTCGGACAGACCGCGAAGGGTTTTTATATCAAACGGAGGATCCTGGACGGACATGGCGGTATCATACACGAAAGCCCTCTTGCACATCCATCCTTGAACCGGTTATGCTGGAGATTCAATTCGGCCGCGCTCCGGAGAACCCGATCTTGAAACCGCCTTCTTATCATGAAACTCTACCCGGCAACGTCCAGGTCCTGCGCTGGCCGCACGCTCATCCGCTTCCGGAGGAAGAAATCATCAACTTCTTTAAGGCGAGAGGGCTGTCGCCCAGCCGGTGGTCGAACGGCCCGGGCGATGTCTATGCCGCTCATGCGCATCCGTATCGCAAAACGCTCTTTTGTCTCGAGGGAAGCATCGTCTTCTCATTGCCGGACAGCGGCCGCGAGGTGGAGCTTCATCCCGGCGATCGCTTGATCATCCCCGCCGGAACGAGACACGGAGCGATCGTCGGACCCCGGGGCGTCGCCTGTATCGAGGCCGGGGGAAATTAGGCGGGCGGCCGGAGGCGGGGCGCCCCATCCGCCCGCAACGACACAGCCAGGGGATCTCCCGTGAGGGTGAACCGCAGACTGTGTAAGCCCAGAAGTGAGGACGGATGGGGCTGCCGAAGGACAGGACCCGCCGGCTCAAAACGAAACTAATACGGAGCTTCGCATATGCGCGAGCGGCGGTGGGAATCAAAAGCGACGTTTCAATGGGGTGAGGTATCGGCGTTGAGCGGACGCTTGGCCGGACTCGGATTAAAACCGGCGACACGGGATAAAGAAATGATCGGCTACGTCGAGGAATGGCCGGTGGCCGCACCTCGTGAAATCAATCAACTGGATATCTGGCCGAAGGAAGACGTCACGTTGGTGCATATCCGCGAGGGCTGGCGCGGGGATTTCTTTCTACTGGCCGGCGCGTATCATACCTGTTTTCAACGGAACAAGCGATCCGGAACCTACTGCTCGGTCAGCCATCCCTGCAAAATGCAAGGGCGCTGGGTGACCCATCTCCCGGAGGGAATGTTCTGGATCGGATTCCGCGACCAACATTCCTTCATTCGAGTTCGCCTGCAGACCGCCGAGGTAATCACGCCGGACGAGACGCGGGGAAACGACCGGCGGGAACTCTGGCTTGATGAACGTCGGCGCGCCTTCCAAACCGCCGTATCGCTCCTTGATCTGCCGATCGAAACCCGTGTGAAAAACGAAAAGATCATTCTCGAGACCGGCGAGCCGGACGCGGCCTTGCTCTGTTCCTGGCCGGATGCGTTCGGCCCTTGTCAATTTGAATACAACCTCCCGGATGCGTACGAGTTTCTCGTTCCGGCCGGACGTCTGGCCGCGACCTGGGGCGGAGAACCGGCGGAGATTCGGGCCTATCTCACCGGATTCTCCGAATCCGCCCTGGACGATTTTAAGACCGCCGGGCCGGGGGCGCGGTATGCGTATCGTTGTTCCGTCCATTGCCGATTCAACGAGTTGCCCGAGATCTTCTCCGTGATTTCGCCCAACGGACGGCTCTACGCGACGCTCTGCGAATTTCAGACTCAGGAGCTCTATCCGTGGATGGAAAACGCGTGGGTGATCGTCGGCATGGTCGGGACAAGCGGCGGATTTGCGATCGAGGCCCGGCTGAACCGCGCGCCGCTGCCGGAGAATGAAATGGCCGGCTGGCTGGAGACGCTCCTGGGTTTTCCGGTGTCCTACGCCCCCCTGCCGCCGTTTCCGTAACGGGATCGACGCCCGACTCCTCGGCCCAATTATTTCAGTTCGTTCAACACCCCTTGAATATCCGAAGGCACCAGGACGATCTCGATCCGGCGGTTCTGGGCCCGGCCCTCGGGCGTGTCGTTGCTGGCGATCGGCCGATGCTCGCCGTATCCGGAGGCGACGAGCCGCGCGCCGTCCACTCCCCCCTCATCCTGAAGAAACCGGAGAACGTTCGTCGCCCGCTGGGTGGAAAGCTCCCAGTTCGTCGGAAACTTGCTACGGATCTTCTCCCCGATCGGGACGTTGTCCGTGTAGCCTTCGATCCGTATGTCCTTGTCCTTGACGTCCTTCAGGATGTTGCCGACTTTCTTCAGAACCTCCTTGCCCCCCGGCTTCACTTCGGCCCGGCCGGAATCGAACAGGATTTTTTCGACCAGGTCCACCGTCAACTTGTCCCGGACCTGGGTCACCTTGATCTCACCCCGCTCGATCTCGCCCTTGAGATCCTTGACGAGGCTTTCGTAGGTTCCCTTTAGTTGCTGGATCTCGGCGTCCTTCTGCGCCGCCAATGCGGCCGACTGTTGCAGCTGCCGCGTCAGCTTTTCATTGAGGGACGCGATCTCCGTCTCGGCGGTCTGCTTCTCCTGACGGAGCGCCGCGAGATCCTTGTCCAGCCCGTCTTTCTGCGTCTGGAGCGAGGCGATCTGCTGCCGGAGTTTTTCCTGCTCGGCCTTCGACGACTCCTCCAGGGTGTGATATTTCGATGAGGACACACAACCGGAAAGGAACAGGAAGGCGGCGATCCAGACCATAAAATGGTTCATTGATCGATTCAGGACGGTTCCTTCTCGTGGAGATGGATGAATGACAGCATATGGACCCAGAATGTACACCATCAACGGGGAGGCCGTCAATTCGGTCCGGGGCGACTCACTCTTCCACGGTGAGGATAAAATTCGGGTTCACATAAACAATCGAATCGGGCTGGAATATCGCGAAGAACCGGGTTGACTGATTGAAATAATCCTTCACGCGGGAGGATTCTTCGGGAAGGTTGACGAAAATATCTCCCGAAATTTCTTTGTCCTGGGTCGTCTTGATCCGAATCGCGTACCGCTTTCCCAGTGTCATCAGATCGTCCTTCTCGGATTTCGAGGGAACGGCCGCGGTGACGATCTGGACCGCGTTGAGAAGCACGACTTTCCCGGCCGCCTTCACCGGAATGAACGGGACGGCCTCGTTCAGGAGATCCCCGACGGTCTGACGCCCGGTGTGATGCGATTCGTACTGCTGGAGGAAGACATCGCCGTCCAGCCGGCGGCGGTCCGCCAGCTCGAAGGAAACCGGCTGCGTGACCTTTTCGACGCGCCGTTCATCCATGGGCCGGCGATCCCGTCGCGGGGGACTGGAAAAGCGACTTGTTCGCGGCGAATTTCTGGGCCTCCTCGACCGTGATTTTCTTCGCGGCCAGGAGCGCCTGGATCGCCTGATCCATCAATTGCATCCCCTCGGCCTTTCCGGTCTGGATTACGGACGGGATCTGGAAGGTTTTGCCTTCGCGGATCAGGTTGGAGACGGCCGGGGTGACCGACAGGATTTCCAGGGCGGCGCACCGTTTGCCGTCCACGGTCTTGAGAAGCTGCTGCGCGATCACCCCCCGGAGCGACTCGGCCAGCATCGCCCGGATCTGCTCCTGCTGGGCCGTCGGGAAAACGTTGATGATCCGGTCGACCGTCTTGGCCGCGCTGTTGGTGTGCAGCGTGCCGAACACCAGATGCCCGGTCTCGGCCGCGGTGATCGCCAGCTCGATCGTCTCCAGATCGCGCATCTCGCCGACCAGGATGATGTCCGGGTCCTCCCGCAGGGCGGCCCGGAGCGCCGTCGCGAACGATTTCGTGTGATGGCCCACCTCCCGTTGATTGATCAGGCAGCCCCGGCTGACATGCACGAACTCGATCGGATCCTCGACCGTGAGGATATGTTCCTTTTCAGTCTTGTTGATGTGGTCGATCATGGCCGCCAGCGTCGTGGACTTCCCGCTTCCGGTCGGACCAGTCACCACGACCAGCCCCTTTTTGAGGCGCGTGAACTTCAGCACGGCCGGAGGAAGCCCGAGTTGCTCGACGGTCAGGATCTGCGTCGGAATGAGCCGGAAAACGGCGCCGATGCCCAGACGGCCGTAGAAGATGTTCGCGCGAAAGCGGGCCTCCAACTCGGCCACCTCGTACGCGAAGTCGATGTCGCGGGTCGCCTCGAACTGCTTGCGCTGCGGCTCGTTCATCATTTCGAACAGCAGCGCGTGATTTTCTTCGTGGGTCAGTTTCTGGGAGGCCATCGGGACCAGATCGCCCGCGACCCGCATCAGGGGCGGATTGTCGGGCGACAGATGGAGGTCGGACCCTTTCTTTTCGCGGAGAATTTTAAACAGTCCGTCGATTCGCGCCATGGGACTCCCTGAAATCCGGTCGACAGAATTAAAGGTAGCACCAAGATGACTTTTCGGCAAGTTCCGCTTATAATCGGTTTCGACCCGTCGTGGATTCGGTCCGGAGGGAAAAACATGGGTCCGATCACCATCATCGCGGCCGATGCCGTGGTGGTTATCCATTTCGCCTGGATCCTCTTCTTGATCGGAGGCGCCCTCATCGGCCGACGGGTGCGACGGGTGATGTGGCTTCATTTGGGAGCGTTAACGTACAGCGTGCTTCTGCAATCCTTCAACTGGATCTGCCCTCTCACCTATCTGGAGCTTTGGCTCTGGAACCGAACACCGTCCGGCTCCTATTCCGGCTCCTTTATCGCCCACTATCTCGAAAAACTGATCTACATGGATATTCCGCGCGGTTTGGTTTTTGCCCTGACCGTCGCGGTGATCATCATCTCGGCCGTCGTTTATCGCCTAGCCGCACTTAAGACGCCAACGCATCCATAACCGTTTATGTCATCCCCGGACAACATGACCATCCGCCAACGCATCACGGCCGAGCTCGAGAAGGGCCCGATGACGGCGCGGGATCTCTCCAAGAGGATCCGGATTTCGGAGAAAGAGGCGATCGCCCACATGGAGCATGTCGCGAAGAGTCTCCATCCCCCGAAGCGGCTGATCATCGAGCCCTCCGTCTGCAACCGCTGCGGATTCGTTTTTTCCGACCGCCGGCGGTATTCCAGCCCCAGCCGCTGCCCCCAATGCCGCCATGAGGGGATCAGCCCGCCCGCCTTCCGAATCGTATCGGACTGATCCGGACCGGCGCGACTCAGGGAAGTCCGTTCAGGAATTTCCGCCAGGCCTTCCAGTACGGCGGACCGCCGACGACATAGGTATCGTTGTGGGAGGCGCCGGGGATGGGGTAGAATTCCTTGGGCGGGTTCGCGGCCTCGAACAGCCGGCGGCCCTGATCGATCGGAACGATCTCGTCCCGATCCCCGTGTAAAATCAGAAGCGGCACGCGGATCCTCCCGATCTTCGAAAGGGAATCATACTCGGTGCGAATTAGGGGGCCGAGCGGAAGGGAAGGGTAGTGCGCCCTGGCCATCTCCCGGATCGAGGTCATGGGCGTCTCAAGGATCAAGGCGCGGGGCGGGGCCTTCAGCGCCAGCTCGACCGCCACGGCGGCCCCAAGGGATCGGCCGAAATAGAGGATCCGGTCTGCGGGAAAACCGGTCCGGGATTTTACATAATCCAAGGCGGCTTCGGCGTCCCGGTACGTTCCTTCCTCCGAAACCGATCCCCCGCTCCGCCCGTATTCGCGATAGTCGAAGATAAAGACCGATACGCCCAGTTCGTCGTGAAACCGGAGGAGATTCTCCACCCGGTGGCCGATATTCCCGGCATTGCCGTGAAACCAGATCATCACGGCATGCGATCCGGATTCCGGTCCCGGACCGGCCACGAACCAGCCGTTCAAGCGCACCCCGTCGGCCGTCTTGAAATAGACGTCGTCGTAGGCCAGGCCGACCGACGCCGGCGTGGCCTCGATCTCGCGGCTGGGAAAATAAATAAACGCCTTGTCCACGCGACACCCTGTCAGGCAAACGAAGAGGACCACCGCTTATCGTGAAACCTACAAACGACCGGTCATTCGAGGCGGTCCAAAAATCGCTTCCAGGCCTTCCAGTACGGTTGACCGCCGGCGGTGAAGGTGTCGTTGTGATGGGCGTCCGGGATGACATAAAACACCTTGGGAGGATTGGCGGCCTCGAACAATCGACGGCCCTGATCAAACGGAACGACCTCATCGCGGTCGCCATGGAGGACCAGAAGGGGCGCATGGACCTTGCCGATCCTGGAAAACGCGTCATACTTGTCGTGGATCATGAACCCGACGGGGAGGTACGGGAGCTTCACACGGGCCATATCGTCGATCGAGGTGATGGGGGACTCCAGGATCAAGGCGCGCGGGGGAGCTTCCACGGCCAGATGGACGGCCACGGCGCTTCCGAGCGAGTGGCCAAAATAGATGATCCGATTCGCCAACAGCCCGGTGCGGGTTTTCAAATACCGCAGGGCCGCCTGGGCGTCCTGGTATGTGCCCTCTTCCGAAACCGATCCCCCGCTCCGGCCGTACTCACGGTAATCGAAGAGAAAGACCGAGAGACCCAGCTCGTCGTGAAACAGCCGAAGCCGCTTGACGCGATGGCTCATGTTTCCGCCGTTGCCGTGAAACCAGATCATCACCTTGGACGGATCCGGGCCGGGGACGAACCACCCGTTCAGGCTGACGCCGTCGGCAGTTTTGAAATAGACGTCGTCGTAGGATAGCCCGACCGATTCCGGGGTGGCCTGGATTTCACGTTCGGGATGATAAATGAAGGGTTTATCGATACCGCAGCCCGCGACTAAGAACAATCCGACGGCCAGCCATCGCAGCCCGCCGCACAGCCATCCGTCGATCCGGATGATGCGGGGCCCGGCTTTGTCGAGCACCCGGGCCGGATCAATGCGCATCATCATAGACCAGGCGATAAATTCCCTTGGGGGTCGTGAAATAAAGAAGCCCGTCGGGGCCCGCGGCCAGACCGACCACCCCTTCGCCGCGATGGCGGAAGAGATCCTCCGCCCCGCCGGCCGCGGGGACCGAATCGCGACCGGCGAGGGTCACCATGCGAATCCGTCCCTCGTTCCAGTCCGCAAAAAACAGATGCCCCCGATACCGTTCCGGATAACCCGCGCCGGTGTAGTAGACGATCCCGGTGGGCGCGATCGTCCGGCGGTAGACCAGGATCGGATCGACATACCCCGGTTTGTTTCGGATCCCGCTGACCCGGTCGTCATCCCAGCCGTAATTTTTCCCCGGCTCGATGAGATCCAATTCGTCATTGGTCGCGGGACCGTTCTCGGTGGCGAACAAGCGGGCCTGCCCGGGAGGACCGGGCCCGAAGGTCAAACCAAAACTGTTCCGCAGACCGAGCGCGTACACGTAGGACCGGGGCGAGGTCGGACGCTTGGGATCGTAGAAGGGATTGTCGGTCGGGGCCGTGCCGTCCGGATTCAAGCGCAGGATCTTCCCGGCGAAGGAATCCAGATTCTGGGAGTTTCCGGGGGTGGCGAGTTCCCCGATGCTGAGGTACAGCTTGCCGTCCGGCCCGAAGACCAGGATGCCGCCGTTGTGATTTCCGGCCCCCGACTCGGAGTCGCTTCCGATCGGAAGGCGGTCCAGGAGGGCGACCGGCGCATCCCCGCGATCGCCCTTCACCGTGATCCGCATCAGGCGATGGCGGTAGGGATCGGTCTTGGAATTCCGGCC
The DNA here is from genome assembly GCA_035498035.1 of Nitrospiria bacterium. Taxonomy (NCBI): domain Bacteria; kingdom Pseudomonadati; phylum Nitrospirota; class Nitrospiria; species Nitrospiria bacterium. The sequence goes on along the minus strand of DATKAN010000038.1, from coordinate 32,455 downwards.
CCGGTGGGAATAATAGACGTAGAGGCGACCGTTGGTCTGAAAATCGGGATCGAGCGCCAGCCCGAGAAGGCCCCGTTCGAAAAAGGTCGAGACCGGACCGAACCGGTAAACCGCGCCGGGAAGGAGACGGGGATGGGCGGAGGTGGGGTCCGCAATCAGCCGGACCTGGCCGGAAAAACGCTCCGTAAAGAAAAGACGACCGTCGGGGGAGAAGGCCATCGCCACCGGAAAATCGAGACCCGTCGCCACCGGCCGCTCGGAAAACCCGGCCCGGCCTTCCGGAACGGACAGAACCGAACCGAACAGGACGACGATCGCGACGATGAGGACGAAACGGCTCGGCTTCATCACAACCCGTAACGCCGATGGAAATGGACCAGCGCCGCTTGGAGGTCGGGCCCTTTCAAGCCCAGATGGATCCCGGCAAAATCAATCGCGAGCTTATCGGCGATGATCCGGCCGACCCCGCCATTGTCCCAGTAATGCGCGTGGCTCAACGGGTTCCACCGTGTGAGGAAATCCCCGACGTCCACGGTGAGATCCGCCGTCACGGCCTCCCGATAGAAACGGTTGATCGTCTTGATCGGGTAACCGATGATATCGTTGTCGTCAACGAGGTTCAGCCAGCAACCCGTTTCGGATTCGACCCTCACCGGCCGGTCAAAATGATCCAGGAGCCTGCCCGGACTGAAGGCCTCCCCGTTGGCGGAACGCATGGCGTAGAGGACCAGCGGAGAGCCCAGCGTGAAGAAGTTCGAGAAGGAGACGCCGAAGCCGTCCTGGAAGGTTTTTCCGATCTTGAGCGTGTGATCGTACACGAAATCGGAGGCGATCACGCTCCCGAGGCTGTGGGCGATGATCGTGAGATGCCCGCTCCCGGATTTGAGATGGGCGCGGAGCGCTTCGGCGAGATGTCGGTGAATCTCGTTGTAAACGGGCCGGCCCTGATACGCGACCACATCCCCCATGAAGCCCATCCCGAATTTCCGGAGAAAGGGAATCTTCTTATTATAAATTCTCCTCTCCAGCTCCTTCTGCGTCGCGTCCATGACCGGGGCCCACCAGCCCGAGATGAAATTCATGGGCTCGGCCCCGGAAGGCTTCGAAACCGCATAATCCTTGGCCAAGTAGGCCAGGGACGTGTTAAATTTCGAAAGGAGCTCTTTCTGAAAGCCGATCGAGAAATCCTTGGGCTGATCGCCCATCCCATGGATGATCAGGATATTCAACGGATCGTGCGCCATCGCCGCCCTTCCTCACATCCCCTTCTTCGAGTGGAACAGCTCCTCCGTAAGGGGGGCCCAGTCGCCCTTGGCCGAGCCTTTATACAAATGCCGCGCCGTGCCGGCATAGATATGACCTTCCCCGTCGATCACCATCGATTGGATGTTGAGATCCTCCAGCGCCCCGTTGATCGAGTTCCAGCGGGTGTCTTTCGGTGAGCGCGCGAAGACCCCCCGGCCGGTGCCGAGATACAACACGCCGTCCTTGCCGATGAGGATCGCCCGGATGGACTGATTGACCAGACCCTGGTTCAGGTCGTTCCAGCTTTTTCCTCCATCCCGGGATGTGTAGATCCCGCCGTCGAAGGTTCCGGCGTAAACGGTCCCGTCCGCCCCGAGGGTCAGGACGCGGATAAAATTCTCCAGAAGCCCCCGATCGCCCTCGAACCCCCGGGACAGCCGCTCCCAGTTTTCCTGACTGAGTTTGCGCTTGTAAAGTCCCTTGCCTCCGGTCCCGGCATACAGGGTTCCCTCGCGATCGATGATCAGGGAGCGCACCAGGACGTCGCTCAGTCCGGTGTTGTGGGCCGTCCAGTGATCGCCGTGATCCTCGCTTCGAAACACGCCGTCCCCCGTGGCGGCGTAGAGCTTGTTCCTGGAATCGTAAAGCAGCGCCGAAACCTGGGTGTTGGCGAGGCCGGCGTTCACATGCTCCCAATGAAGCCCGGCATCCCGGCTCCGGAAAACGCCGAGCCGGGCCGTCCCGGCGAACATGATCGTTTTCGAAACACCCGGCTTTTTCTCGGGAGACGGCCGGATCAGCAGGGTCATGATGTAAGGATCGCCCAATCCCTCCGAGATCGCTTCCCAATGAAGGCCGCCGTCCCGACTCTTATAAATTCCGTTCCCAAACGTCCCCATGAACAGGGTCCCATCCGGGTCCAGCGCCAGGGCCTGAACGCTGTTTCGGGGATCCGGCATTTCCGTCTGGCTTATCGCGGTTGGAGGATGGCCCGCCGCGATCCAGACGATCAAACCCAACCCTAAGAAGGTCATGATGATACGGTATCGTCGTTTGAAGAACCCCGGCGTTCCGGCCGGGGATTCTTCGATCCGGGTGGACAAAATCTCCATTTTAATTCGCTCGCTAACCCCGCCTTCCAGGCGGGGATTGTGCTCGCTATGCGGATTCAAATTCCCCTCCTCTGGCATCAGGCCTCGCCCTTGGCCTCCTCGGCCACCCCGGACCGGATCGGTTTCCGTCCGAAGAGCCGGGCGCCCCAGATCCCCAGTTCGTAGAAAATCAGCAGGGGGACCATCATCAGCATCATGTTAAAGACATCCGTCGTGGGGGTGAGAATCGCGGCGAGGATCGCGTTCACCAAAATCGCGTAGCGGCGCCGGCGCGACAGAAACTGCGGCGTCACGAGCCCCAGCTTGGCCAGGATCGTGATCGCCAAGGGCAGCTCGAAAACCAGGCCGAAGGCCAGCAGAAACTTGAGGAGAAAGTCGATATAAAGCCCGATCGAGAAGACCGGCTTCAAGCCCTGCTGCACCCCGAACCCCACCAGGAAATTCAGCGCAAACGGCGCGACGACGAAATAGCAGAAGGCCAGTCCCGCTACAAAAAACAGACAGCCGAGCAGCACGAAGGGCGCGGCCAGGCGCCGTTCGTGGGAAAGGAGGCCGGGCGAGACGAAGCGCCAGATCTGGTAGAGCGCCACCGGGAGGGACAGGAAAATTCCCGCGAAAAATGACACCTTGATCGTCACCCAGAAGGCCTCCATCGGGGAAAAAAAATACAGATCGGCCGCCAGCGGCCGCTTGAGCCATCCGACAAGATCGTCCGAGACCGTGTACGCGAGCGCCATTCCGACGAGAAGGGCCCAGACCACCCTGAGCAGCCGGCTTCGGAGCTCTTCCAGATGGCCGGTGATCGGCATCCGAGACGCTTCATCGGGACGGCCGCGAAGGGCTGTCATGACGGTTTCTCCTCGGAGGATGGGCCGGAGGCTCCGGATTCCTGAGACGGCAGGGCCCTCCCGCCCGTCGGCAACGGCCCATGCGACTTGGCCTCGACCGGCTCATCCATCTTTCGGGCCTCGGCGTCGAACTCGTCCTTGAGGTCCTGTGTGGCGCGCTTCAACTCCGCCATGCCCCGGCCGAGGGCGCGCGCCACTTCCGGAAGGCGCTGGGGGCCCAGGACCAGCAGGGCGATGACCAGGATCACGATCAGTTCCGGCAGTCCGATCCCAAACATTTTCCGCCTCAGGAAGGTGTCTCGTGCTGTTTCAGATAATCGCGAAGGATCGCTTCCATGCGATCTTTCGTGTGCAATTTTTCCACCTGGATCTGTTTTTTGTGCGACTCCTCCTGCGGCGTCAGGGTCTTGCGTCGGGTCAAAGCGTTCAATTCCTCCTCCAGGCGATGATGCACTTCCTCCAGCTTCTGAAATTCCGAATTCCGTTGGCGCAAGACTTCTCGAAACTCCATCCGTTCATTCAGCATGGCCGATCTCCTTTCCGGGATGCTCATCCCTCGGACCAATTCATGATCAAGGCGTCCTCGCTCGGATCGCGGTAATAGTTGCGCCGAACCGCCACGAGCTTAAAACCCAGTTTCTCGTACAGCCGTTTCGCGGCCTCGTTGGAGGCCCTCACCTCCAGCGTGATCAAAGAAATGTCGTTTTCCCCGGCCCACGTCAGGGTCCAACGACCCAGCGTTTCCCCGATTCCCAGACGCCGCCGGTCCGGATGGACCGACAGATTCATGAGATGCAGCTCGGAAAACACCTTCCAGAAACAGACGTAGCCGACCACCGCACCCCGCTCGGAATCCCGGGCCACGAAGAACCGGGCGAAGGGGTTGCCCTGCAGATCCGACTCAAACATCGACCGCTTCCAGGGCGTGGTGTAGGACGCCTGCTCGATCGGCATCACCTCGTCCAGGTCGGCCGGGGTCATCGGCCGTATCGATATTTTTTGATCCCGGCCCACCTCCCCGTGTCTCATCACCGGTTCGACCGGCCCGACACCCGTTTGAGATTTAATTTTCGCGGGGTGACGCCCTTTTCCCAATTGACCTCCGCATCCGACCGCCGGACATAGACCGGGACCAGGGTCCCGGCGTCCGACGCCTCGCCCCGTTGAATCCGCTGGAGACCCAGCCGGGCGACCATGGAGGGAAGGGAATCCGACAACGGCGGGGGAACAAAGACGGCCCGGTGACCGAGTCGTTTTTGCAAAACGTCCCGGTATCGCGCGGCCCCGTCTCCCAGAAAGACGGTCGGAGGACCCGGCGACCTTGACAGGTGCTCGCACAGGGCCTCCGCCGAAATGACCCGATCCTCCATCACGCGCTTGAGCGTCCCGCCGGCCTCGCTCGAGAACAGGGCCGCGTACACCTCCTGCTTCTTGGCGTCAATCATCGGACAGACGGCATACCCCCCGGCCGAGGCGTTCCAGGCCATGGCCTCCAGGGTCGGCACCGCCGCGACGGGAATCGGTCTTCCGAACAACAGACCCTTCACCGTGTTCACCGCGACGCGCAGTCCCGTGAATGAGCCCGGCCCGATCGAAACGGCCAGGGCGTCCAGATCATCCGGACCCCGGCCGCTGTCCCGGAGCACCCGGTCGATCAGGACCATCAGCCGCTCGGCATGCGCCATCGTCATGTCGATCCGGTATTCGGCCCGAAGCGTCTCGCCCTCGATCAGGGCCACGCCCCCCAGGCCGGTCGCGGTCTCTATGCCCAGTATCCTCATCGCCCTTCCTTCACGGAATCCTGTACTCCTCGGGAGAAATCGCCGCGTTCGGATGGACCTCGACAAAATCCAGTTCGAGACGGTTTCCCCGGCCGGCCCCGTATCCGGGCCGCGTGACGATCACCCGGCCGGGCCAGTCGATCTCCGCGCCCGCCGGGACCGATCGAGGTTGATAATCGATGAATTCCACAACGGTCGCCCCCTCCTCGCTCGCGGCCCCGGAATGGAGACCCTCCGTCGAAGGGGCCCGTTCAAATATTTCTTCACGGATCAATCGGAAACGGCTGCGTTCGATCCAAAGCCGCTTCGTCAGGCGGCCTTCCCCGCCCGAAACGCGGATCAAATGGATCAAATAGTCCGACCCCGTCTCCTCCAGGACCGGAATTTCACCGGGCTCGACAAAGGGACCGACCATCGCCGAGACGGCCAGCCGCAGCTCGGCCGCTTCCAGTCCGAATTCGGGCGGCAGCGACGGCCCCCCGCCCTTTTCCGGCCCGCTCTCCAGCGCCCGTCCTTGGCCCGGAATCGTCAACAGGACCCGGTTGTTCGACCAAACCAGGTCGAACAGGGTCCCCCCGAACGGATCAAACCCTCTCAACCGGAGGGACGGCGGGACGCCCTCGGGTGAACGGGAGAAATGCAGGCTCGCCGTAAGGCCGGCCTGCCTTTCCGACCGAATCTTCATCAGGGCCTTGAGCGTGTCGATCGCCTGCGTCCGGCGGTCCAGGCCATTGAGGAGGTCCTGGAGGGACGCCGAGCGAAGCGGCGGTCCGGGCGCAACCGAATAACGCGGAACGCATCCGGCGATCAGGACAATCATCAAACCCGGGATCAACCGCGACCCTCTTCCCCACCCTCTATTCACTCGGGAAAGCCCCTGATCGTTTCAGCCGCCGTTTATTTTCCAAATAAATTCTCCAGGGCTTGGCGGAGGGTCCCGATGCCGATCAAATCGATTCCGTCGACGCCGCTCAGCCGCGCCCGGTTCCGCTCCGGCAACAGGCATTGCTTGAAGCCCATCTTCGCCGCCTCCCGAAGCCGGACCTCGGGTTGATGGATCGCGCGCACCTCTCCCCCCAGCCCCACCTCGCCCAACACGAGAATCTTGGGATCCAGCGGCCGCTCCCGGAACCCCGACGCGACGGCCGCCACGATCCCCAGGTCCACCGCGGGCTCGTCGATCTGCATTCCCCCGACCACGTTGATGAAGACATCCTGTCCCTGGAGCTGCAGCCCGGCGCGTTTTTCCAGGACGGCGAGAAGAAGCGAAACCCGGTTGGGGTCCACGCCGATCGCCATGCGTCGGGGCAGTCCGAAATTGGTCGGGCTGACCAGCGCCTGCAACTCCACCAGGATCGGCCGCGTCCCCTCGATGCTGGAGACGACCACCGAGCCGGCCGTGTTCGACGGCCGTTCGCTCAAAAACAGCTCGGAGGGATTCGAGACCTCTTCCAAGCCCAGCGATTTCATCTCGAAAACGCCGATCTCGTTCGTCGAGCCGAAGCGATTTTTCACGGCCCGGAGGATCCGGTACGGATGCCCCTTGTCTCCCTCGAAATAAAGCACCGTATCGACCATATGTTCCAGGATGCGCGGACCGGCGATCGAGCCGTCCTTTGTGACATGGCCGACCAGGAACGTCGGGGTGTTGGTCTGTTTCGCGTGGACCATCAACTGGGCCGCCGATTCCCGGATCTGGCTGACGCTTCCGGGCGCGGAGGTGATCTGGGCGGTGTAAACCGTCTGGATCGAATCGATCACGATCGCGCGGGGCCTCATCGACTGGGCGGTTTTCAATATTTCTTCCAGCGACGTCTCGGAAAGGATCAGCAGGTTCCTGGAATCGACGCCCAGGCGCTCCCCGCGCATCTTGATCTGGTGCGGCGACTCCTCTCCGGAGACGTAAAGTACCGGCCGATCCCGGCTGATCTTTTGAAAGGCCTGGAGAAGCAGCGTCGATTTACCAATGCCCGGATCGCCGCCGATGAGCACCATCGAGCCGGCCACGACCCCGCCGCCCAGGACACGGTCCAGCTCTCCCATCCCGGTGCTGAAACGATCGTCCGCCGCCTGCGGAATCTCGCCGATCGGCCGGGGCTTCTGCGGTTCCCGATTCGAGGCCATCCAGCGGGACGCCGCGGCCGGAACCGCCGACTCCTCCTGAAGGCTGTTCCATTGATCGCAGTCCGGACATTTTCCAAGCCATTTCGGGGAAGAATAACCGCAGTTCTGGCAAACAAACGACGTTTTGGAACGGGGCATAATTCACCGGTCAATTAAAGAGGTGAGAAGGCTTATCATAATCCATCGGGGGTTGAAAATCAACCCGCCGAAACACCCGCTGCCTCGGATGATGCATGGCCCTCGACAAGGGATTCCGTCACCGATCCTATGCGTCCGAGGGGGATTGGGATCCCGGGCGGGTTCGGATGGGCCTGGGACGCAGCCGTTACGGCATCCCGGGGGGTCGTTTGGATTTTAATTCGTCCTCGGGCGCCCGATCGGTTTCTCCACCCCTGGCCTTCGGGTCATGTACGGAAACAAGGAACCCCCGGAATTGTTTGACACCCGCCGCAGGAATGTGTTCATCTTATACGCTCGGAGGAAGATATGAAACCGCGCTTGCGCGTCGGAACTTCGGGGTGGGCTTACGGGGAATGGGACCGGCTGTTCTATCCGGAAGGGGTCAAGGCGACTCAGGACCGCCTGGCGTTTTACGCAAAGCATTTCGATACGGTCGAGGTGAATTATTCCTTCTATCACCTCCCGAAGGTTTCGACCTACCAAAAGTGGGCCGGGGCCGTCGCGGAGGACTTCCTTTTTGCGGTCAAGGCCAGCCGTTATATCACCCATATCCAGAAACTCTTTCGAGCGGGAAAATCATGGAAAAAGTTCTCGGACGGCGCGCGAACGTTGGGAGGGCGCCTGGGCCCTGTGCTGCTGCAGTTCCCTCCGGGGTTTCGCGCCGACTGGAAAAGACTGTCCCGGTTCCTGGATCTCCTGCGGAAGGATTCCTCCCCGTCCCCGGTTCACCCGGTTTTCGAATTCCGGCATGCCTCCTGGTTTACCGAGAAGACCTATTCGATACTGCGTGAGGCCGGGGCCACGCTTTGCATCGCCCAATCCTCCCGCTACCCCTGCGTCGAGGAGGTCACGGCCGACATCGTCTATTACCGATTTCACGGCCCCGGGGACCTTTTTGCCTCTCGCTATTCCGATAAAGAACTCCGGGCCTGGGCCGGGCGAATCCGGCCGCTTTTAGACGACGGTAAGACGGTCCATGTCTATTTCAACAACACGCTCAACGGCTACGCCGTCCAAAATGCGAAGATGATCAGAACGCTGATGGCGCTGTAAACAGACCGGCGGATTGGAATCGGATGCCAAACGAATCGGACAGCGGCGCTATAAGTTTTCCGGCCGCCTATGTTCAGGGGGCCCTGCTCCTCCACCGGGGGGACCTGGAGGGCGCGCGTCGATGTTTTGAGACCGCGCGGGAGGAAGTCCGGGGATCAAACAACCCGCGGCTGCTTGCGGCCGTGATTGGAAACCTCGGAAACGTCTATGCCGCGTTGAATGAAAAGGAAAGGGCCCGGTCCCTCTATCGGGAAGTCCTGGAACAGCTGCGAATGAATCCGGACGAGCGTCTGGCGGGCCAGACCCTGGTCAATCTCGGCAACCTGTCGAGGGAGCTCGGCGAGACGGAACGTTCGCGCGCCTATTATCTGGAGGCGGAGGAGCTGCTCCGGTCCGTCCGGGACGACTTCTCCCTGGGCTTGCTGTACGGAAATCTGGGGCTGCTGGAAATGGACGGCCGGCGCCCGGGCGAGGCGGTTTCATTTCTCAAACGCGCGATCGATCTCCACAAAAAAACCGGCAACGAGGAAGGCCTGGCCGCCGCATGGGGCCAGCTCGGCCGCGCCTATCGCCAGCTGGGGAAGGACCGCAAGGCCGAGACCTGTTTCAACTATTCCTACACCCATTTCGGCCAGGTGGGAAACCCCTCGGGGGAGGCCGAGGCCCTGAGGGGCCTGGCCGACATCTACGAGGACCGAAAGGAGCCGGAGCTGGCCCTTCGCTGCGTGACGAGAATCCGCGAGACGTTCACCCGATTCGGCCTCCGACTTTCGGAGGTCGATTCCGATCGGGAGGAACGGCTCCGCCGCGCCCCCCGGCCGGACGCAAAATGACCGAGGGAATCACGGCAAGGGCTGCGTCACCTCGATCAAATCCTTTCCGAGCAGACCGATGTAGCCGAGGGAAGGAGGCAAGGTCCCCTGAGCCGGATTGAAATGAAGCGGGCCGATCCCGTCATATTCCGGCCCCGGATGATCGTCCACGATGATCCGTTGTTTTTTCCCCTGGGTCGCGTAATAGACGACGTGTCGGCTGTCGGGGCTGAAACCGGTGGGATAAACGTCATCGTAGGGGGGACCGGGAACACCGTCGACCACCACGAACCTTCTTTTATCCTTTTGGGCGGCGTACACGAAACGCCGGCTGTCGGGACTGAAGGAAAGGTGGCCGACCAGCTCGTATTCGGGGCCCGGTTTTCCGTCGAGTAAAACCCGGTGCTTTTCCTGATTCTCCCCCGCGTAGGCGATGTGCCGGCTGTCCGGGCTGAAAACCGGCGTCCCCCGAAGAATGCTCTCAAACGCCGGTCCGACCGTTTGGTCGCTGATCACGGACAGGCGACGGTCTTTTTGATTTTCCACGACGTAGGCCGCGTGTCGGCCGTCCGGGCTCAGAAAGACGGGGGGCCGGAAGGTCCCGTCGAATAGGGGACCGGGGGTTCCGTCCACCAGAACTTGATATTGATCTTGGCTTCGAATCAGCCAGATGGCGTGCCGCCCGTCCGAACTGTAAACAAGCGATTTCGGGACGAAGGTCGCCGGGTCGAGGGTCCCCAGCTTCTTCTCGTCCGCCTTGACCTCCCTGGATTCCTCCGCCCGCGCCGCGCCCGAAGCCGTCGCAATGGCCGACAGGACAAAAAGCACGAGGATCCAAAAATGGAAATTCAATTGGCGTCCGATTTTCTCATTGTCGGTCATCTTTTTTCTCCGGGGTTGAGCCTCCGGCGCGAAACCCGCCGGACCGTCCGGATTATAATACAGCCGTCCCGTTCTTTCAAACGGCCGCGGCGAAGCGCCGGACGATCGCCCCGGCGGCTTCGATCCGGTCGATGCCGGCCACGCTCTTCCCCGCCTGCCAATATTCCCGCTTTCCGGTTTCGTCCAATGAAGCCCGCCTCAATTCGAAGACCGAACGAAGCGCGTAGATTGTCCGCATGAGGTGCTTGGTCTTCCGGCCGCGCAGCATCCACCGCCCGACCGGGCCGGCCTTCAGCCCCCGTCGTTCGACATACGGCGTTCGGATCACCGCCAACGGAACGCCCGTGACCCGCTCGGTCAATACGATGTCCCCCTCCCCGGCCCGAAGGATCGCCGCCTTGTACGCGGCACTGGCCCGGCATTCCTCCGTGGCGATAAAGCGCGTTCCCATCTGGACGCCGGCATACCCCATGCGCAGCGCCGCCGCGAAGTCGTTTTCCGTCCCGATCCCGCCGGCGCAGACCAGCGGAAGCCCGAACGGCCGGAGCGTGTCCATCAAAGCCTCCGCGCCTAGCGGTCCCGCGTGCCCACCGGCCCGATCGTTCACCGCGATCAGTCCGTCGACCCCGGCATCCCTCCCCTTCTCGGCCCACGGGCGCTCCGTGACATCGTGGTAGACGATCCCCCCGGCCGAATGGACCCTTGCGACGACCCAGTCGGGCTTGCCGAGCGAGGTGATGAAAAACCGGATCCCCTCCTCCAGGGCGATATCGATCCATCGGGCCATCCGATCGCGGTATACCTTCGAGGTCTCTTCGATCAGCGCGTTCATCCCGATCGGTTTCCGGGTTAGCCGTCTGATCAGCCGGAGACCCTCCCGGAAGTCATGTCCGTGGACATAGGTCAGCGAGACCGGTTGGACAATCCCGATCCCGCCGGCTTCGGAGACCGCCGCGATCAATTCCGGATTGCTGCAGGGGTACATCGCCCCGCAGATCAGCGGAACCGCGATTCCGGCATGGCGGGTCAAGGGGGTGTCGAGCGAGGGGGGATTTGGCGAAGTCCCGGTCATGCCGGCCCGAGCCGCCAACGGACGGTGGTTCGCGCCAGGCGGACCCCCGCCGCGTCCTTGATCTCGGCGTGAACGTCATGGTCGATGCCCGAGCCGATCGGCGGAAGGGTCACCGTGCTTTCGGCGGTCAAGCGGCCGCGGGCCTTTTTGTAATATTCGATCGAGATCGACAGGACGATTCCGCGGATATCGGGGGGAAGGGATGTGTAGAGCGCCAGCCCGCTGGTCATCTCGCCGAGGTTGACGAGGGCCACGGCATGGATGGAACGGAGATGGTTGCGAACGCGGCGATGGTCGCGGAGCGTCACCCGCGCGTAACCCGGACCTAACGCGACGACCCGCGCTCCGATGCTGCCGCTGTAGGGCACCCGCCAGCCGATCAGTCGGCTGAAGAGCCAGGCCCCGCCGGGAATCGGGCTCAATCGTTTCCAGGCCCTCTTCAAAAAAAGCCCGGGAGAACTTTCGGTCGGATTCAATGGACGGATCCCTTTCTCCCCGGCGCGATGCGGGGAAGGATCTCAGATCAGGAGCAGTCCGGCCGCGCGGACGGCCTTCCACTCTTGGCTTTTGATGAACGTCTCAAACGCTTTCCCCCCCGACCCCGGGTAACGCCCCTTCGCCTCGGCCAGGCGGGGATATGGGGCGCCCTTTCGCCCCCGCGGCCTGGAATCCCGTATGAGCGAACGAAGCCATTCGGCCGGAGCGGCTTTTAATTCGATCTCATCGGTCTCCTCGTTTCCGGGAAGGAGGAGCGAGACCTTGCCGGACCGGAGCGGCCTGACCGACGGGGTCCCTCCCAGCCAGATCACCCTTCCATCAAGATCATCCCGTGAAGATGAAGAAGCCCGAAGTGAGGCCCGGATGAAATTCTTCGGAACCTTCGGCTTGGGGAGCTTGAAGTCGAAGAAACGGCGGACGTCGGCTTCCAGTCCGGTCCCGTGCATATAATTGTAAACCGCCTTCGCGAGGCCGGGCCCCAACCGTTCCGGATCGCTTCCGGCGGGGTCGCGGTGCGTCAGATCGTTATTGGCGAAGGGGCCGCGGGCCGGGCCGGTGATCGTGATTCCGTACGCTCCGGGGCGGAGCCCCACGGGGCTGTGGCGTGTCGCCGTGAAGCGATGCCAGAAGGCCGAATGGAGAATCCCGGCCTCAAAGAGCTGGCGGACCCGCTCCAGGCTCTCGATCGTCTCCCGAACGGTTTCGGTCGGGAAGCCGTACATCAGATAGGCATGGACCATGATCCCGGCCCCTGTGAAGGCGCGGGCGACCCGCGCCACCCGCGCGACATCGATCCCCTTCTCCATGAGCGCGAGGAGCCGGTCGGCGGCGACCTCCATACCGCCGGTCACGGCGATGCAGCCGGACGCGGCCAGCAGACGGCAGAGATCGGGTGTGAAGCTCTCTTCGAAACGGATATTTCCCCACCAGGAAATGACGCGGCCGCGGTCGAGGAGCTCCAGCGCCAGATCGGCGAGACGGGAGGGGGGCGCCGCCTCGTCGACAAAATGAAACCCGCTTTCCCCCGTTTCCTCGACCAGGGCCTCGATCCGGTCGGCCAGAAGGGTCGCCGGGGCCGGCTCGTAACGTTGGATATAATCAAGCCCCACGTCGCAGAAGGCGCATTTTTTCCAGTAGCAGCCGTGGGCCACGGTCAATTTGTTCCATCGGCCGTCCGACCAGAGCCGATGCATCGGATTCAACATCTCGACGATCGAGACATACCGCTTGAGCGGGAGGCCGCGATAGGTCGGCGTTCCGGTCTCGGCGAAGGGAACGATCCGCTCCGGCGTCGTGTCGCGGTAGACGACCCGTCCGCCGCGCCGCACGAAGGTCCGGCAGAGGGGCGGGTCCGGATCGGACGCTCGGAGGGCGTCAAGGATCGCGAGAACGGGGGCCTCGCCCGCGTCGAGGGTCACGTAGTCGACGTAATCGAAAAGCCGGGGCTCGGCCAGCTCCCGCAACTCGGTGTTGACGTAGCCGCCGCCGAGGATGATCTTCGTCCGGGGACGGTGCCGGCGGATAAACGCCGCCGCGCGGAGCGCGCCGTAGAGATTTCCGGGGAAGGGAACGGTGATCCCGACCAGGTCGGGGACGGTCTCGTTCAGGGAACGCTCGAGCGCCTCCTCCAACATCCGGTCGATCAGCCCCGGCGGGGACTCCAGCGCCGAGCGGAGCGGATCGAAGGACGCGGCCGAGGCCGCCAGGCGCTCGGCGTACCGGCTGAGGCCGAAGCGGGGCTCGACCGTCGCCCGGATCAAGTCGGTCAGGTCGTCGATATAAAGGGAGGCGATATGCTTGGCCCGATCCGACTGGCCGAGGCTTCCGAAGGCCCAATCATCCTCTTTTAGATTCGCGAACCGGGGGCCTTCCGGCAGAAAGCGCCGCCCGCAGATCTGCGTCGCCAGGGAAGGGTCGGCGCCTTCGAGGAAGCGGATCGTCGGATCGATCGTGTCGAGATACCGCTCCTCCATCATGAGCCCCCACGTGAGGACCCCGCCGGAGGAGGATCGATTTTCTTCCCGATCGCGGATCGCCGAGAAGAGGCGGGACAGCCCGGGCCGGGAAAAAAGAGCGAGGAAGGTCTCGATCGAAAGATCGGCCTGGAAAACCGGGAAGCCCTTTGATTGCAGGAAGCCGGTGAGATAAGCCGTCGCCGGATAAGGGGTGTTCAACTGGGTAAAGGGCGGGGTGATCAGAAGGACACGTGGATGATCCAATCTTGAACCGGAGGCGTTTTTCATATTCGTTCGAGAGGCGATCTTGTTCCTACCCAATACTCCGCCGAATCTTCGCGGCTTCCAGGATCCGGTCGGACGGGATCTTGCCGGACTGCCATAGGAGATAGGCGCTCGAGACGAGGTTTCGGTGGAGATAATGCTCGACCGTCTCGGGCCCCAGCTCGCGGCCCAGAAATTTTTCGATCCCCTCCACGTCTTTCTCGACGCCCCGCCAGGCCGGGGACCGTCGGGCCAGGAAGTTCAGGTTTTCTTTGTTGAGAAAATGGCCGGCCCGGATCAGGTCCTTCTCCAGGTTATGATAGAATCCTTTCAAGGCCTCCGTCAGTCCCTTCTCCCGGACCTCGCGCAAGCCGCGGCCGGTTCCGATCAGCTCCGGAGGGATGCCCAGGGAATAGAGCACCGCCGTGAATCCGATCGCGCGAGGGAGGCGTTTGCCGCCGAGGCCCCGCGCATAGCCGAACAGCCCGATATGGAGCATGCGCTCCCGACGCTGCGGGATGATCTTCGAAAACTTGTTGACCATTCCGGCCAGGCCCTCGACCGTCTGCTGGTAATGTTTCGCGAAGATTCCGCTGAGGACCTCCCCTTCCCGGATTTCTTCGGGCGAATAGATCCGGGGACGGCCCTTCGCCAGATGGCGGTTGAGAAATTGGAGCGACCGCTTCACCTCGTCGAGGGGATAGTCGTAGCGGTAGGCCGACTGGATCGTGACCGTGCGGACCCCGGGGTACTCGGCCAGGAAATCCTTCACCCGGTCGGGGGCCAGCCCGCCGCGAAACGGCAGCGACCCCACGCCGATGATCGGAGAGACCGGAACGCCCGACTCTTCCTCGAACTTGTAATATTCCGATAAGGCGATCTTCGCGGCGACCACGGCCGGGACCAGGCCGGCGTTTAAGGGCGGGTCGGACCGCGCGATGAAAGGCCTCAGGTAGTCCGGACGCGTCCCGTACTCTTTTTCATGGAGCTCCAGATAATCGTGCAGGATCTTCCGGGAACCGGTCAGCTCCGAAATGCCCTCGATCAAGGGGATGACCCGGAGGTAATCGATGCCTTTCCGGCTGCCGAACGCCGCGTTCTTGAGCTGCGCCACCTGCCCGAAGGTTCTCTGGAGATGGATCAGTTTTTTGGCCTCGTCGGTCATCGGCAGGATCACCTCGAAGACCGGCGGATGGGCGAAGCCCAGATCCGAGGTCAGGTCCTCGAAGGTCAGGATCCCCATGTAGGCGCGGGCCAGGCGGTAGCCCTTCTCGTGCCAGATGTTCGGGAGACGGAAGGTCAGGAAGACGTCTCTTCCGAGATGGAGACGTTTGAAGAAGTCGTAATAGCTCGAGACGAGCTTGTCCACGACGGCCTCGTCGACGTACTTTCCCTCCCAATCCCACATGTACTCCTGGCAACGGAGGTCGCGAAACGCGCTGATGCATTCCTCGACCTCCTCCTGGGTGTTGATGAAGGCCTCGCCGTTTTTCTTCCAGTACGGGACGTTGGCATGGTCCGGATGCTGCGTGGCCATCGTCGCCGGAAATTTTCGATCCCCTTTTTGAGTCATCATCCTAAACGATACCAGAATCCCCGGGCTTACTCAACCGCAATCCGGGCCCCTCGAATTAAAATTGCATCCGGGAAGGAACTGTGATTTAATATCGCCCATCACTATTCCAGAAGGAACGCGATGCGAAAGCCGTTATTCTTCATCGGGGTTCTCCTCCTGTGCGCCTTCGCCGCGGGGTGCGCCACCGGCCGGACCGTTTCCAAGGCGATCCTGGAGGACAACTACAATTCGGTCACCCTGGAAACCTGGCTGGACAAGTCGAAGCAGCCGATCCCTCTGCATTTCGACCATCCGGCGGACATCGGCGACGCCGACATGAAGCGGATTCTGGAATCGATACAGGTCGTCGAGCCGCCGGGGATGCTCTCCGCGCTTATTCTGAAGTCCAAGGCGACCCCCGAGCCGGCCTTCATTCCGGCGGAAGCCGCCTTCCTGGCGAAGCCGCTCGCGACCGCGCTCCGGACCGCGCAACCCGACGAACGGGTCGTGTTCTTCCTCCACCATCAACGGAGCGTCTATAAAGGGACCACCTCTTCCGGGGTGGCGTTTGTCAAAGACAAACATCTCAACATCATCCTGGGGCGGTATCGGATGGGCAACCAGCCGGGTCAACCGGACATCCCGACCGGCGGCAACCCCTTCCCGGGAACGAACGACCAGGATTTCTACCTCACCCCCGGCCCCTTCCAGTCGCTCGTAGAAGAAACCAAGGCCCCCGGCGGTCAGGAAAAGGTCTCCCCGAATCGGTGGCTCAGCATCGATTACGCCTCCCTTCTGAACGCGCCTCCCCAAACCGCGGCGCCCCAGCCCGCCGCGCCGCCGACGGAACCGGCGAAAGTCGAGCCGGCCCCGGTCGCGCCCCTGCCGTTCACGTTGGAAGACAAGCTCAAAACGCTGAACAAGCTCAAGGAAGAGGGCTTGATTACCGACGAAGAGTATAACGAGAAGAAACAGGAACTGCTGAAGTCGTTCTAACTGATAGGTTACCTGTTAAACCGAACCTTTCCAGACGTGACCGTGTGCCGGGTTTGAGGCCTTCGCCGAAGGATTCTTTCGCTGCCCATATGCGTCCGAGGGAGATCGAGTCTTGTTTCGGATTACGTCTGTCCGGGGACGCAGCCGTTACTGCATCCCCTAGAGTGGTTTGGATCTTAAATTGTCCTCGAGCGCATGGCCGGCTCTCTCACCCTCCGGCTTCAGGCCTCATTCCGACAATGACTCTTGGTGCGCCTGTTTGACTCAGCCCGGACTGCGACCTCGGCTTTTGTTTGGGTCCCCGGCTTGGCGAAGGACGCGGCCCGCCCACGTCGGGCAAATTTTTCGCGCCTTACCTTCGCATAATTTAGCGCCCGAGCCTTAGCCGGGTCAAACAAAAGCCGCCGGAGCAGGGAGGGCTCGGTCAAACGGGCCCTCTCTTATGGACGGGGCGTCCTTTGGCGGAGGATTTCGTAGGCCATCACGCCGACCGCCACCGAGACATTCAGCGAGGCCACCCGGCCCTTCATCGGCAGACGGACGCGCTCATCGCAGCCCGACAGCACCCGCCGGCTGATGCCTCCCCCCTCCGCGCCGACGACGATCGCGACCGGCCCGCGATAATCGATCTCCAGATAATTTTTCTCCGCGCCGGGGTCCAGCCCGTAAATCCACAGCCCCGCCGCCTTCAAGGTTTCAAGCGCCTGGGTCAGATTGACGACGCGGGCCACGGCGACATGCTCGAGCGCGCCGGCCGAGGCCTTGGCCACCGTCTCGGTCAGCCCGGCCGCCCGGCGCTGCGGAATGACCACGCCGTGGAATCCGGCCGCGTCGGCGGTCCGTAAGATCGCCCCGAGATTTCGCGGATCCTCCACGCCGTCCAACACCAGAACGGCCGGCGCCTCCCCTTGTTTCGAGGCGCGCTCCAGGATCGCATCCAGCGTCCCGTACGCCTTGGCCGCGACCAGACCCATGACGCCTTGATGTTTGGTGCTGCCGACGATACGGTCGAGGACTTCGCGGGGCTCAAAATGAAGCGGCACGCCCTTGGATCGCGCAAGCCGGATCAGATCTTCCACGGCGCCCCCGCCCCGTCCTTTGGCGATATAAATGCGCTCGACGCTCCGCTCCCCCTGAAGCGCCTCCATCAGCGGATGGATGCCGAAGATGCGGTCTGCTTTATCCCGGGGGTCCGAACGGGAGGTCTTTGGGCCGGAAGACTCCTTCACCGCCTCACCCGCGTCGTTCCGTCCGGCCGGTCCTCAAGGACCACTCCCTTCCTTGCCAGTTCATCGCGGATCCGATCTGCCTCGGCCCAGTTCTTCTTTTTCCGTGCTTCTTCTCGAGCAATAACCAATTGGTTGATCTCTTTCTCAAACTCATCAGAGCCCCGTGACTCGGAAATAGCTTTAGCGCTTGAAGTACCGGAGGCATGCGCTTCGGCATGGCTTATAGCTGCCGCCTTTACATCGAATCGCCAATTTATTAAGGGAACCTGAAAGAGGCCCACCAAGCCGCCGTACTTCCGAAAAAGTTTCATGACGGCTTGAGACGAAGACCGGGAGATTCCCCGGGCCAACACGGCGTTGACCACCGCGCGAAGCTGCTGCATCTCGCCGATGGCGATGGCGGAATTGAAGTCGTCATCCATCGCGGCCTCGAATCTTTTCGGAAAGGCCTTGAGCGCCGCGCCGAGTTTCCGCTCGAGCGGCCGGGACGCCGTTTCGGTCTGCTCCTCCAGTTTCTGGAACATGGTGTAGAAATTGTCCAGGCCCGCCTTGGCCGATTGGAGCGCCTCGTCCGAAAAGTCGATCGGGCTTCGATAATGGGTCGAGAGAAGAAAGTAACGAAGGACCTCAGCGGTTACGGGCTCGGGCCAGGGCGATTTCTCGAAAATCTCCTGGATCGTGAAAAAATTCCCGAGCGACTTGGACATCTTTTCCCGGTTCACGTTCACGAAGCCGTTGTGGACCCAATAGCGCGCCAAGGTTTCCCCGGTCGCACCCTCGGACTGCGCGATCTCGTTCTCGTGATGGGGGAAGATCAGGTCCATCCCGCCGCCGTGAATATCGAAAGAGATCCCCAGAAGCTTCATCGACATCGCCGAGCATTCGATGTGCCACCCCGGACGGCCGGGACCCCACGGGCTCTCCCAGCTCGGCTCCCCCGGCTTGGCCGCTTTCCAGAGGGCGAAGTCCAAGGGATTCTCCTTCCGCTCGTCCGGTTCCACGCGCGCGCCCGCCAGGAGTTCGTCGGATTTCCGTTTGGAAAGCTTGCCGTAACCTTTAAACGTCTCGACGCGGTAATAGACGTCGCCGTCGACGGAGTAGGCGTGGCCCTTCCGGATCAGCTTTTTGATCAAGCGGATCATTTCCGGGATAAATTCGGTCGCCTTCGGCTCCCGGTCCGCCGGTCGCACTCCAAGACGCCCCATGTCCTCCCGATAGGCCCCGATATAGGTCTCGGCCACCTCGGTCCAGGACCGGCCTTCCTGAACCGCCCGCCGGATGATCTTATCGTCCACATCCGTGAAGTTCTTGACGAAGCGGACCCGGAATTTTTTGTATTCGAGATAGCGCCGGATCAGATCGAAAACGACGGCCGAGCGGGCGTGGCCCAGGTGGCAGCGATCGTACACCGTCACGCCGCAGACGTACATCCCGACGTTCCGGCCCCGCCCCGGGCGGAACGGCTCCTTCCTTCCGGTCATGGTATTCGCGATATTCAGCATCCGTTCATCACCCGTTTTAGTCCAGCCACCCGTGACCGCCGATGAGCGGCACAAAGACGCATCCCTTCAGCGCCGTGACCTCGAGGCCGGCGGAGGTCTTCTTCACCTTCTTTAAAACCTGGTTCGTTCGATCCCCCACCGGGATCACCATGCACCCTCCCTCCCCGAGTTGCTCGGTCAGCGGCAGGGGGATCTCCGGCGAGCCGGCCGTCACCAGGATGGCATCGAACGGCGACTCCTCCTTCCAGCCGTAGGTTCCGTCGAACACCTTGATCGTCACGTTCCGGTAGCCGAGCGCGGCGAGCAGCCGGCGCGCCTTCAACGCCAGGGCATCGATCCGTTCGATCGAATAAACCTGCGCGGCCAGCTCGGCCAGGACCGCGGTTTGGTACCCCGACCCCGTTCCGATCTCGAGAACCCGCTCGGAGCCCTTCAGCGCGAGGGTCTCGGTCATCAAGGCCACCATGTAGGGCTGCGAAATGGTCTGTTGTTCGCCGATGGGAAGGGCATGGTCGCCGTAGGCTCGGTCCCGAAGGGCCTCCTCCACAAAGCGGTGGCGAGGCACCCGCCCCATCGCCGACAGGACCCGCCGGTCCCGGATGCCCCGGGCGGTGAGCTGCTCATCCACCATCCTCAGCCGTGCGCGTTCGTCGTCGATCATCATAAAACGGATTCCGGATTGGAATGGACCGGCGCGGGGCGTCAGGGACGGCGGGAGGGACGCGTCCGCCGGCGAAACGGCGTCAACCGTTTCTCCCATTCCCGCAAGGCCGCCAGGGCGGTATAATTGGTCAGATCCAGATGAACGGGCGTCACCGAGATCCGGCCGCTTTCCACCGCCTCCTGATCCGTGTCCTTGCGTTCCTCCCAGGAGACCCGGTTTCCGGCGATCCAGTAATAGGTCTTGCCCCGCGGATCTTCTTTCTTGATGATGTTATTGGAATCAAAAATTCGCTTGCCCAAACAGGTCACGCGCACCCCTTTGACCGCCGGAGGAGGCAGATCGGGGACGTTGACATTCAAGAGGGTGTCCGGGGGAAGACCGAAGCGATACACCTGGCGGACGAGGCGCGTCGCAAACCGCGCCGACGTTTCAAAATGGAAATGCGCCTCTCCCAGTTGCGAGAGGGCGATGGACGGGATCCCCACCAGCGTCCCTTCCATGGCGGCCGATACCGTTCCAGAATAGGTCACGTCGTCCCCGAGATTTCCGCCCCGGTTGATGCCGGAAACCACGAGGTCGGGCCGGCGCGGGAGGATTTCATTGACCGCCAGGTTCACGCAATCCGTGGGGGTCCCGCTGACGCTGAACGCGCGGCGGCCCAGGGGCTCGATCCGGAGGGGTTTGTGCAAGGTGAGGGAGTGCCCGGCCGCGGTTCGCTCGCGATCCGGCGCCACGACATAGACCTCCCCCAACCGCTTCATCGCCTTCGCCAAGGCCCGGATCCCCGGCGACTGGATGCCGTCGTCATTGGTGACAAGAATGAGCATGGGGTTTGGAAGAACAATGGATCAGTGGAAAATAGACCGCAATGGAAGCCCTGTCCATTCTCCAATGTCCATTGCTCCATTGCTCCAAAAATTTGCCGTGCAAATTTTTCGGGGCGGGCGGATTTGAACCGCCGACCACTCGCACCCCAAGCGAGTACGCTACCAGGCTGCGCCACGCCCCGTGTTTGTTTTCAAATGTGCGCCAAGATCAAGCCGACAGGAATCGGGGTGTTTTTATAAAAAAACGGGATCAAACACGGTGTTTGTCGTGTGAAGAAAGAATCCTCAGGATTTCGGCCAACTCGCCCCGGAGGCGGTAGACAAATTCCTTGGACAGCGGCCGGGCCGCGGTTTCGGAAGGTTCACCGTTCCTCGCCGCCAGCACTTTCCGCGCTCCGGCGATGGTAAATCCCTTTTCATAGAGCATCTGTTTGATCTTCAGAATCGCTTCGATGTCTTTTTTCTGGTAAATGCGCTGCCCGCCCCGGCTTTTCTGGGGACGGAGGATCGGAAACTCGCTTTCCCAATAGCGGAGAACGTAGGCTTCCAGGCCGGTGATGTCGCTCACTTCGCTGATCTTATAAAATAATCGCTCGTGACCATTCGAATCCGGCCGTGAGTCCGGGTCCAGGCTCTTCTCGGGTTGACCCAGCGCCCCCGCCGCGAGGCTGGTTTTCTTTTTCAAGGACCACCTATGTCTTGTTAACAAATTTCTTGAACACCTGGCTGGGACGGAACGTCACCACGCGCCGGGGGGTAATTCCGATCTCCTGACCCGTTTTGGGGTTCCGCCCTTTTCGCGCCCGCTTGCTTCGGACGACGAAGTTCCCAAAACCGGCGATCTTGACCGCTTCTCCTTTTTGAAGCACGCTCTTGATCGTGTTCAAAACGGTTTCGATGATCTCGGCCGCCTCTTTCTTCGAAATCCCGACCCGCTCGTAAACCTCATTGGCAATGTCGGCTTTTCTCATCCCTCGCCTCCTTTTCTAGGACCTCAAGACCGGTGTTTACGACGACGTTCGGTGGCCACTCGATCGGCCAAATTCGGGAATCATTCCTCGATTAAAAAATTGGACATAAAATACAACAGGTTAGAGAGAATGTCAAGGGAAAATACGCATCGGCCATTCCTCGGGTCGAACTCGAATCTCCTTGATGACACCGCCCCGCTCAACGGTCAGGCGTCTCTCGATCCCGATTCCCCCTTTGACGATCGACCGCTGAAGCTGCGCGACATCTCCTAGCTCCCGATCGTCCAGCCGGATGATACGATCGGCCGCTCGAAGTCCCGACCGCCAGGCCGGGCTGGGCCACTGGACCGATTGCAGGACGACCCCGTCGCGATCGCCGCGCCCCGGCACGGGCATCCTCGCCTCGATCCCGAGCCAGGCCCTTTGCACCGGGGGACTTTTCAGCACCTCCCCGATGAACTCACGGGCCATGTTGATCGGAATGGCAAAACCGATCCCGTGCCCCGTGGGCATGATCGCCGTATTGATTCCGACGACCTCGGCGTTGATGTTCAGGAGAGGCCCGCCGCTGTTGCCGTAATTGATCGAGGCATCGGTCTGAATAAAATTTTCGCGGGAGGTGATCCCGAGATGCGACCGGCCGGTGGCGCTGATGACGCCGACCGTGAACGTCTGGGCCAGACCCAAGGGGCTGCCCGCCGCCATCGCCCACTCCCCGGACTCCAGGCGGGCGGAATCCCCCAGGACGGCCGCCGGAAACGGACCTTCGCCCTCAAGCCGCAACAGGGCCAGGTCCACGCGCGCGTCCTGGCCGACCACGCGGGCGGGCATCTCGCGCTCATCCGACAGCACGGCGCGGATTTCAACAGCGTGCTTGACCACGTGAAAATTCGTCAGGACATATCCGGCCGGATCGACGATAAAACCGGAGCCCACGCCCTCCTGCTTGAGGACCACTTCCCTGGAGAGCCCCAGGAGGTTTTTGAAGAAATGCCTTAGAAAGGCCCGGCCGGGACTTCGATGAAACAGGGAGCCTTCTTCACGGAGCTCCTGGACGGTTTTCAGGTGAACCACTGCCGGCGCCACCGATTTTGCGATCTGGGCAAAGCGATGGCGCGGAATCAACTCTCCCACCGCCGGAATCGCCGGCCGGTCTCCCGCCGGATGATACACGCTCGTCGCCGCGGCCTCCGGTCCGGGCGGCTGGTCCCGGGGCGGGTCGGCGGCGTAGCGGCAGCCCGTGACCCCTCCCGAAGCGGCTCCGAGGACGAGCCCGAGAAAGAGGGCGCTTTGAAGAGGGCTCCGATCCCGCGCGCGGGCGGCCATGAGCTCACGGCATATCATCCATCGTTTCCTTCTATTGTACGTGGGGGCCCGTGCGGATGATTCTTAAAACGTCCTCCGATGCCCCCACCCCCCGCGCCTCTCGCGGCAAAGCCGCGAACCGGCTTTATTTACCGTTTCTTTCTTCGATCCTGTAAAAGTTTGTATTCGATGCTGTCGACCAGCGCCTGCCAGCTTGCCTCGATGATATTTTCCGAGACGCCGACCGTGCCCCATTTTCGGGTCCGATCCCCCGACTCGATGAGGACGCGGACGCGCGCCGCCGTTCCCTTGTTGGCCGCCAGCACCCTCACCTTGTAATCGAGAAGTTTCATTTCCTTGAGCTGCGGATAAAACTTCTCCAGCGCCTTTCGCAGCGCATGGTCCAGCGCGTTCACCGGTCCGTTGCCGACGGCCGCGGTATGCTCGAGGTGATCGCCCACCTTCACCTGGATGGTGGCTTCCGAGATCGGCTCCTCCCGCTCCCGTCGTTTTTCGATGATGACGCGGAAACCGACCAGATCGAAAAACCGCCGGTGCGTTCCCTCGGCCTTCCGCATCAGGAGTTCGAAGGACCCTTCGGCCCCCTCGAATTGGAAACCCTGGCTCTCCAGTTCCTTGAGGGTCTGCAGCAGATGCGTCAACTTCGGACTGCGTTTCTTCAAGCGGATATGAAACTCGCTCGCCTTGCCCTCGAGGACGCTCCGCCCGGCGTAGTCGGAGATCAGGACCCGCTGGCGGTTTCCCACGATTTCCGGCCGGACATGCTCGTAGGTCAGCGGATTTTTCTGCACGGCATGAACGTGCACGCCTCCTTTGTGCGCGAAGGCGCTTTCCCCGACGTAGGGCTGGTGCTTGTCCGGAGACAGGTTGGCGATCTCGGTCACGAACCGCGAAACGTCCTTGAGGCGTCCGAGCTGCTCGTCCGAGATGCAGTCCACCTTCATTTTGAGCTTGAGGTTGGGGACGATCGAGCAGAGGTTGGCGTTCCCGCACCGCTCCCCGAATCCGTTGATCGTCCCCTGGACCTGAACCGCCCCCAGCTCCACCGCGATGATGGAGTTGGCGACGGCCATCTCCGAATCGTTGTGGGCATGAATGCCCAGGGGGACCCGAACCTCCTGCATGACGGTCGAGAAGATGTCCCTCACCTCCCGGGGCATCGCTCCTCCGTTGGTGTCGCACAGGATGATGCAATCCGCCCCGGCCTGCACGGCCTGCCGCAGCGTCTTTAAGGCGTAGTCCGGGTTGGCCTTGTATCCGTCGAAGAAATGCTCCGCGTCGTAATAAACCTTCTTCCGCTTGGCCCGGAGGTACTGGATCGAATCGGCGATCAGTTCCAGGTTTTTCTTGAGCGAAATGCCCAGGGCGTCGGTCACATGCAGATCCCAGCTTTTTCCGAACAGGGTGATCAGATCGGTGCCGGATTCCAGGAGGGCCTGAATGTTGGGGTCCTTGGCCACCGGGTTGTCCGCCTTCCGGGTCGCCCCGAAGGCGACGATCTTCGCGTTCTTCAGCGGGAGCTGCCGGACTTTTTTGAAGAACTCGATGTCCTTGGGATTGGACCCGGGCCAGCCGCCCTCGATGTAGTGCAGGCCGAGACCGTCCAATTTCTCGGCGATCCGGAGTTTATCCTCGACCGAAAACGAGACGTCTTCGGACTGGGCGCCGTCCCGGAGCGTCGTATCGTAAATTTCGACAAAGTGCATGGACGAACCTCACCCTTTTCCCAGTTCAAACGCGACGATTACAGGGGGAGCGACCATCCCCCCTCCACCGGCAAAGCCGGATGGAGCCTCCCCCTTCCCTGCGCTCGCCGTCGCTCGCTTATTTAGGACTTCCCCAGTTCAAACGCATCATGTAAGGCCCGGACGGCCAATTCGGTATATTTGGCGTCGATGACGCAGGAGATCTTGATCTCGCTGGTCGAGATCATCATGATGTTGATCCCTTCCTTCGACAAGGCGGCGAACATCTGGGCCGCCACGCCGGAATGGGTCCGCATCCCGACGCCCACGATCGACACCTTCGCAATGTCCTCTTTCATCTGCACATCCCGGGCGCCGATCTCCCGGGCGATCTGGCGCGCGATCTCGACGGCCTTTCGGGCGTCCCCCTTCGGGACGGTGAAGGAGATATCGGTCAGGCCTTCCTGGCTGACGTTCTGAAGGATCATGTCCACGATGACCCCCGCCCCGGCGATGACGCCGAACAGCCGCGCGGCGATCCCGGGCTGATCGGGCACCCCTGTGATCGTGATCTTGGCCTGGTTCTTGTCGTAGGTCACGCCCGACACCACCACCCGTTCCATATCCCGGTCCTCCTTGGTCACCAGCGTCCCCTCCCCGTCGTTGAAACTGGACAGCACACGCACCGCCACCTGATACTTGGCCGCAAACTCGACCGAACGGGCCTGGAGCACTTTGGCGCCCAGACTGGCCATCTCCAGCATCTCTTCATACGAGATTTTATTAAGCCGGCGGGCCTCCGGCACGACATGAGGATCGGTCGTGTAGACGCCGTCGACGTCGGTGTAGATGTCGCAGCGCTCGGCCTTCAGGGCCGCGGCCAGCGCGACGGCCGTCAGATCCGAGCCGCCCCGCCCCAGGGTGGTCACATCCGACTTCTGGTTGATGCCTTGGAAACCGGCGATGACCGGAATGATCCCATCGCCGATCGCCTCCCGCACGCGGTCCGCCACGATCCGTTCGATCTTGGCCTTCGTGTGCGTGCTGTCCGTGATGATTCCGACCTGACGGCCGGTGAAGGCCTGCGCCTTGAACCCCTTTTCCTGGAGCGCCAGCGCCAGCAGCGCGCTGGTCACCCGCTCGCCGGAAGAAAGCAGAAGGTCCACCTCCCGTTCTTGGGGGCTGGAAGAGACCTGGCTGGCGAGCTTCAGCAGGCGGTCCGTCTCGCCGGCCATCGCCGAGACCACCACGACCACGTCGTTTCCGCCCGCCTTGACCTTGGCCACGCGCTCCGCCACGTTTTGAATGCGCTCGACATTGCCGACGGACGTCCCGCCGAATTTTTGAACGATCAATGCCATTTTAATACCCCAATACCTTGACGACATCCTCCAGCCGGGCCTTGATCGTGATCGGCTTCTGGGATACGTTCATCGCCGTCTCCACGTCCTTCAGCCCGTGCCCGGTGAGCGTGCAGACGACGCGATCGCCCTTCTTGAAAATCCCCTGCCGGCCCATCTTGATCACGCCGGCGACCGAGGCCGCCGAGGCCGGCTCGCAGAAGACCCCCTCCGTCCCGGCGATCATCCGGTAGGCCTCCACGATCTCCTCGTCCGTCACCAGGTTGATCTCGCCCCGGGACTCCGCGGCCGCGGCCTCCGCGCTCTTCCAGCTGGCCGGATTCCCGATCCGGATCGCCGTGGCGATCGTCCGGGGTTTCTCGACCACATGGCCCAGCACGATCGGCGCCGCGCCCGCCGCCTGAAATCCCATCATCCGGGGAAGCGAGTCGATCCGCCCTTGCCCGCGGTATTCTTTGTAGCCCTTCCAGTAGGCCGTGATATTTCCGGCGTTGCCGACGGGAAGAAAATGAAACGCGGGCGCTCCTCCCAGCTGATCGCAGACTTCAAACGCGGCCGTCTTCTGGCCTTCCAGGCGGTAGGGGTTGATCGAGTTGACCAGCGTGAGGCGATATTTCTCCGAGACTTCCTTGACGATCGTCAGGGCCTCGTCGAAATTCCCTTCCACCTGGATCACGACCGCACGATGGATCATCGCCTGGGCCAGCTTGCCCGACGCGATCTTTCCCTCCGGAATCAGGACATAGACCTTGATCCCGGCCCGCGCGCCGTACGCGGCCGCGGAAGCGGAGGTGTTGCCGGTCGAGGCGCAAATCACGGCCGAGGCCCCCCCTTCGATCGCCTTGGAGATCGCCAGCGTCATGCCGCGGTCCTTGAACGATCCCGTGGGATTCGCGCCTTCGTATTTCAAATACAGCTCGACCTCCGGCTGGATCGCCGCCACCAGATGCTTCGCCCGGATCAGGGGCGTGTTGCCCTCGAGCAGCGTTACGACCGGCGTCCGGTCCGTCACCGGAAGAAACGACCGGTAGGCCTCGATCACCCCGTTCCACATGGTCAGGCTTCCTCTTCCCCCTCGACGCGGATCAAGACCGTTCGGTCGCTGACGTCGGGAAAACGGTCGATCTCGGCCAGCGCCTGGCGAACGTCCCGCTCCACGGCTTTGTGGGTCATCATCACGACCGGAACGGCCTCGCCGACTTTCCGGCCTTTTTGGATCATGGAAGAAATACTGATGTTGTATTTTCCCAGGATGCCGGAGATCCGCGAAAGCACCCCCGGCTTGTCCAGGGCCATGAACCGGAGATAATAGAAGCTCCGG
Organism: Nitrospiria bacterium; assembly: GCA_035498035.1. Lineage (NCBI taxonomy): Bacteria > Pseudomonadati > Nitrospirota > Nitrospiria > Nitrospiria bacterium. The sequence goes on along the minus strand of DATKAN010000038.1, from coordinate 5,192 downwards.
ATTTCCTCCATCGGACGGATTCGCAGGACCTCCCTCCGGTCGGGATCGAAGCCGGTCGGCGGCACGCAGCCCACCGAATCGTACAGCAGATTCCGGCCGGCCTCCATCAAATCGCTCACGACGGCGCTTCCGGTCGGCATGGCCCCCGCCCCCTGGCCGTAGAAGAGCGTGTTTCCCACGGCGTCGCCCACGACATAGATCGCATTGTAAACGCCGTTCACCGTCGCGATCAGATACTCCTCCGGGACCATGGTCGGATGGACGCGGACTTCGATGGAGCCGTCGTTGGCCTTGGCGATCGCGAGCAGTTTGATCCGGTAACCGAACTCCTTGGCGTACTCGATGTCGGTCGGGGTCACTCCGGTAATGCCCTCGGTGTAGATCGATTTGATATCGACCGGCGTTCCGAACGCCAGGGTCACCAGGATCGCCAGTTTGTGGGCGGAATCGACGCCGTCGACGTCGAAGCGGGGGTCGGCTTCGGCGTATCCGAGACGCTGGGCCTCGGCCAATACCTCGGCGAAGGGCCGTTTCTCCTCGGTCATCTTGCTTAAAATATAGTTGGCCGTTCCGTTGATGATCCCGTAAATGGACAGGATGCGGTTGGCGGCCAGGCCCTCCTTCATCGCCCGGATGATCGGAATCCCCCCGCCCACGCTGGCCTCAAACCCCAGATCCATCCCGGCCTTCTGCGCCGCGCGATAGAGTTCCTCCCCGTGAACGGCCAGCAAGGCCTTGTTGGCCGTCACGACGCACTTCCCTTTTTCAAAGGCCTTGAGGATGAGCGTGCGCGCCGGCTCATAGCCGCCGACCAATTCGACGACGATATCCACCTCCGGATCGTCGATCACTTCCTCGGCCTTCGAGCACCGAAGGGCCGGCTTCACCGCGACGCCGCGGTCCCGTTTCCAATCGAGGTCTGCGATCCGGACCAGTTCCAGCGGAACGCCCAGTCGACGGCGGATTTCCTCCGCGCGCTTCGTGAGGATCTTGACCACCCCGGTTCCGACCGTCCCGAACCCGATGAGGCCTACGCCGATCTTCTGTCTTTTGGGATTCATAAGATTCCGGGCGCAATGCCGTTCGCCCTTAGGTCTCCTTACTCCTCACGCCTCACGCTTTTTTCAGCACTTTCTTGATTCCCTGAATGGCCTGGCGCGTGCGGTGTTCGTTTTCAACCAAGGCAAAACGGACATGGTCGTCTCCGTATTCTCCGAACCCGATGCCCGGGGAGACCGCCACCTTCGCCTCGCTCAGAAGCATCTTGGTGAATTCCAGGGACCCCATTTCCCGGAACGGCTCCGGGATCCGGGCCCAGACGAACATCGTCGCGAGCGGCTTTTCCACCTTCCAACCGATCCGGTTGAGGCCGTCCACCAGCGTGTTCCGCCGGCTGCGGTACATCCGGACCGCCTCCCGGACACAGTCCTGAGGCCCGTTCAACGCGATGATGCTCGCGATCTGGAGCGGCTGGAATATTCCGTAATCCAGATAACTCTTGATCTGCGTCAGGGCCTTGATGATCTCCCGGTTTCCGACGCAGAACCCCACCCGCCATCCCGGCATGTTATAGCTTTTCGACAGGGTGAAAAATTCGACCCCGATCGCCTTGGCCCCCGGCACCTGGAGAAAACTGGGGGCCTTGTACCCGTCGAACACCAGATCGGCATAGGCCAGATCATGCACCACGATCAGGCGGTGCTCCGCCGCGAAGTCCGCCAGTTTTTTGAAAAAACCCGCATCCACGACGCGCGTCGTCGGATTGTGCGGAAAATTCACGATCAGCATCTTGGGCCTGGGAAGGGCGTTCCGGTAGGCCGAGGTGAGGTCTTCAAAAAAATCATTGTCCTCCCGGAGCGGGACGCTCCGCACTTCGGCCCCGGCGATGATGACGCTGTAGGTATGAATCGGATAGGTGGGGCTGGGACACAGCACGGCGTCCCCGGGACCGAGCGTGGCCAGGGCCAGGTGGGCGATGCCCTCCTTCGAGCCGATCGTCACGATCGCCTCCGTCTCCGGATCGATCTCGACCTGGAAATTACGACGGTACCAGTCCGCGATCGCCGCCCGCAGCTTCGTGATGCCCCGGGAGGCCGAGTAGCGATGGTTCCGGGGGTTTTTGAGCGCCTCGACCGCCTTGTCCACGATATGCTTCGGGGTGGGCTGGTCCGGATTGCCCATGCCGAAATCGATGATGTCTTCGCCCTTGCGCCGGGCCTCCAGTTTGAGCGCGTTCACGCTCGCAAACACGTAGGGAGGGAGGCGCTTGATTCGAGGAAAATCGTTCATGACCCGCTCCAAATCTCAGTACGGTTATAACCTATTCATAATAAAGAAATTTTTTCCAATTGTCAAATCCCGCCTCCGGAACGGCCCCGTCGGTGCGATGGAGCCAAAGGGACCGGGACGTGAAGCCGGGCTACCGATGAGGGATGGGCACGAACGATGCGGCGTTATAATTCAGGGGGAGGCGTGACGCGCGGCCTGTCGCAAGAACGATTTAAACAGCCGGCGGCTGGCCTCGTCCCTGCGATATAAAAACTCCGGATGCCATTGGACGCCGACGGCAAAGCGGTGCCGCGGACTTTCCAGTCCCTCGATCACCCCGTCGGGCGAGAAGGCGTTGACCCTCCATCCCTTGGCCACTATTTTCGGGGCTTGGTGGTGCGAACTGTTGACCTTCAAGCGCTCGGTCCGGAGGATCCGGTGAAGGCGCGTCCCCCGGACAATCCTGACCGGGTGCGAGGGCCGGGTGGCCGCGGTTTCCTGCCGGTGGACCAGGGCCCCGCGGACCTGGGTCGCGATGTCCTGAACCAGACTGCCGCCCATCGCCACATTCAGGAGTTGAAGCCCGCCGCAGATTCCCAGCACCGGTTGATTGCGCTTCAAGGCTCGCCGGGCCAGACCCAGCTCGGAAGCGGCCCGCTCCCGGCTCATGATCTTGAAGCGCGCCGTCGGACGCTCGCGGTAGAGCCGGGGGTCCAGATCCGGACCGCTGCCGGTGATCAGCAACCCGTCGATCCGGTTCAGAAGATCGGCCTGAAGTTCGGCATCCCGGGTGATCGGCAGAAGAAAGGGAATCCCGCCCAGATCCTTGATCGCGTCCACGTACCGCGCCCTTAGAAAATAGGTGGGCTCGCCCGGCGAGCGGGGACTCTTGCGTATCCCGTCGCTAAAATCCGGCGTGATGCCGATGATCGGTCGCATGCTCCGTGCCGGCGGCTAGGCCGTCTTGACGTCTTTGTCATTCTCGTACAGGAGGATCGGCTGGCCCGTCTGATGGATCACGTCCTCGTTGATGATGACCTCCTTCACGTTTTTCTGGGAGGGCAGCTCGTACATCAGGTCCAGCATGACTTCCTCGAGAATGGCCCGCAGCCCCCGGGCGCCGGTCTTCTGCCCGTGGGCCTTCTGCGAGATGGCCGCGATGGCGTTGTCCGTGAACTTGAGCTTCACTTTCTCAAAGGCGAACAATTTTTCATACTGCTTGATCAGCGCGTTCCGCGGCTCGGTCAGAACCCGGATCAGGGTCTTCTCGTCCAGCTCCTCCAGCGTCGCGATCACCGGGAGCCGGCCGACGAACTCGGGGATCAGGCCGTATTTTAAAAGATCCTCCGGCTGGACCATCCGCAGAAGGTCGCCGACATGACGGTCTTTTTTGGGCCGGACCTGCGCCCCGAAACCCATCGATTTCTGTCCGATCCGCTGCTCGATCAGGGCCTCCAGCCCCACGAAGGCTCCGCCGCAGATAAACAGGATGTGGGAGGTGTCCACCTGGATGAATTCCTGATGGGGATGCTTGCGGCCTCCTTGAGGCGGGACATTGGCCACGGTCCCTTCGATCAGCTTCAGGAGGGCCTGCTGAACCCCTTCGCCCGAGACGTCGCGCGTGATCGAGGGACTGTCGCTCTTCCGGCTGATCTTGTCGATCTCATCGATGTACACGATGCCGCGTTCGGCCCGTTCGACGTCGTAGTCCGCCGCCTGGAGGAGCTTTAAAATGATGTTTTCGACATCCTCCCCGACATACCCGGCCTCGGTCAGCGTCGTGGCGTCCGCGATGGTGAAGGGAACGTCCAGGATCCGGGCCAGGGTCTGGGCCAGCAGGGTCTTGCCGGTCCCCGTCGGCCCGATCATCAGGATGTTGCCTTTTTGCAGCTCCACGTCGTCCACCTCGGGCGCGGCCGAAACCCGTTTGTAGTGGTTATGCACCGCAACCGCCAGCATTTTCTTCGCCCGCTCCTGGCCGATCACGTAGTGGTCCACGATCTTCTTGATCTCTTTCGGCTTGGGGAGCTTGGAGGAGACGGCCTCCCGATCCTCCTCCCATTCCTCCGCGATGATGTCGTTGCACAGATCGATGCATTCGTTGCAGATGTAGACGGTGGGGCCGGCGATCAGCTTTTGCACCTCGTCCCGGCTCTTCCCGCAAAAAGAACATCGCAACAGGGCGTCGTTTTTCTCGGATTTGGCCATGCCGATTTATCTCCTATTTTCCCTTTTCTTTCAGGTCCGGCGCGCGGCTGATGACCTCGTCGATCAAGCCGTATTTCCGGGCCTCCTCCCCGGACATGAAATAGTCCCGTTCGGTATCCAGACGGATCCGGTCGATGGGCTGGCCGCTGTGGTGGGCGAGAATCTCGTTGAGGCGCTCGCGCACCTTCAGGATCTCACGGGCCTGGATGTCGACATCCGTGGCCTGTCCCTGGAAGCCGCCCATCGGCTGGTGGATCATGATCCTCGAATTGGGCAACACGAAGCGCTTGCCCTTCTTTCCGGCCGTCAGAAGGAGCGCGCCCATGCTCGAGGCCTGGCCGATGCAGGTGGTGGAGACATCCGACTTGATGTACTGCATCGTGTCGTAGATCGCGAGACCGGCCGTTACCATACCGCCGGGACTGTTGATATACAGATTGATGTCCTTCCCGGGATCTTCCGCATCCAAGAACAGGAGCTGGGCGATAATCAAATTGGAAAAGACGTCATCGATCGGCGCCCCGATAAAAATGATCCGATCTTTAAGTAGACGCGAATAGATGTCGTACGCGCGCTCGCCGCGGTTCGTTTGCTCGATCACAATCGGCACTAACATTTCGATACTCCTTTCAGATTTATTATGGGGGCTCACGTCGCCCCCTCCGCTGGTAGAGCCAGACGGAGCCTCCCCCTCTCGCGAGCGTTGCTCGCTGGTG